>DMBB01000162.1 GCA_003446295.1 Erysipelotrichaceae bacterium | reverse complement strand
TAAACGTATGTAACGCCGTTCTGCTTATTGTAAGATTTCGAAATTGACATAAGGGCCTCCGTATATAGCTAATATAAATATATCATAGCCCTATCATTATGTAAAGCTAAACATATAGCTATATCAACATATATTAGCCCTTGCCCAAGACCATAGGAAAAGGAGGCAAGCTGCCGAGTACCTCCTCAAATCAAGACCTGGTTTCACTTACTTTGCGTAAGATCCCAAATTTGCGAATAGTCTTTTTTCTGTTCAGTTCTGATCGGACTTTATTTCCGGAGTGTCTTACAGTACTTCTGTTTCACATGTATAGGAGCGTTTGCCGAGCACGTTTGTTTTTTCTCCCGTCAGGATCACTGTTTTCTTTTCTGCGATCCTGTCAGAAGCGTCACCGACCATAACAGTCAGGTCCCCGGGCTCTACAACAAATTCCATATCTTCATTGTAGTATCCGAGCTGGGAAAGCTTCAGATCAAATACGACCTTCTTTGACTCTCCGGGAGCCAGTTCTACCTTGCGGAAGCCTGCCAGCGACATGACCGGACGGGTCACATGCGCTCCGAAGAAGTTCGTATAGAGCTGTACTGTTTCCGCGCCTGATCTGTCTCCTGTATTCCTGACGGTGCAGGAGACCCTGACTGTTCCATCTGTCGGAGCTTCTTCAGGTGCTTCCAGGTCAGCGATCTCAAACGATGTATAGCTCAGACCATGACCGAATTTATACAGAGGGTCACTCTTTCCGTCAACATAACCGCCGGAGAAGATCGCTGCTGCTGTTGCGGCATCAGCTCCTGACTGATAACCGGAACCGGTCCTGTGGTTATAGAAGATCGGAACCTGACCTGCAGATCTCGGAACTGACATTGTCAGTTTTCCGGAAGGATTGATGTCTCCGAAAAGAACATCGCTCACTGCTGACGCAGCATGCTGACCCGGCATAAATGCTTCAATGATCGCATCACAATGTTCATCAGCCCAGTTCACCGCAAAGACACCCGGACCGTAAAGAATAACAATGACAGGTTTTCCGACAGCTGTTACTGCCTCCAGCAGTTCCTGCTGCACTCCCGGAAGATCCAGGTACTGACGGTCTTTGCCTTCACCGCCGGTCACATTGACCCAGCCGCAGTTTCCGCCCAATGCCATGACAACAGCGTCTGCTTCTTCAGCTGCTTTGACGGCATCAGCAAATCCATCCTTTGACGGAGCAGTGATCTTACAGCCTTCAGCATATACGACTTCCGTCCGTTCAGAGAGCACTTCCCTCAATGACTTGGCTCCCATACCGCGGAGCACCTGATTCATATCATTGAGCTTTGCCTTGTCTTCAGCCGAGAACATATCATACATGGTCGCAAAGGGACCCTTCGGAAGATTGCCCTTCTTTTTGTTTTCTGTTTCAAGTTTTTTCTGTTCATCCGCAATGCCGCCAAACGTTGTCTGACTGCCGGCTGCACCTGCCGACAGCATTTCGATGTACGCAGGATATGTATATCCGCTGACCGGATAGCGCAGGCTGTCCGCATGCGGACCGATCACTGCCAGCTTTGTTTCTTTCTTAAGCGGAAGCGTACCGTTATTTTTGAGGAGCACCAGCGACCTGCCGGCGATCTCCCTGCTCAGCTTTTCCTTTTCCGGGTCGTTCATGGCATTGGAAAGAGCAGAAATATCCGCATAGGGATTTTCGAACAGTCCCATGTCGAACTTGATCTTCAGGATCCTTCTGACGGATTCGTCGAGCAGTGCTTCATCCAGTTTTCCTGCCCTGACATATTCAGGAAGATGACGGAACGCCGCACCGACCGGGATCTCCGTATCGCAGCCGCCCAGTTTTGCCAGCAGTCCGGCTTCTTCATACGTTCTGGAAAGCTTGTAGAAATTAAACAGTTTCAGCACTGCCGCACCGTCACTTGTCAGCATGCCTTTAAACCCCATCGTGTCTCTCAATAGTGTTCGTGCGATCTTCTTGTTTGCAATGACAGGCTGTCCATCGATCTCACCGTAGTTTGCCATCATGCCGCCAAGTCCTGCTTCCTTGTCAGCTGCTTCAAACGGAGTCGCGTATACTTCATACAGCTCACGGTCGTTGATCCTTGCCTGCGCTGTATTCAGGCCGCCTTGTGTGGAAGCGTATCCGAGGAAATGTTTTGCGATGCAGGAAACACCTTCCGCCTGCATGCCCCTGACATAATTGATGCCGAACTGGGAGACCAGGTACGGATCTTCTCCGTATGTTTCATATGTACGTCCCCATCTGGGATCGGTGGAGACATCAATGACAGGGCTCATGGCGGAAGTGATGCCGACCGCACGGCTTTCCTGACCGATGATATGCGACATCTGTTCTGCCAGTTCCGGTTCCCATGTGCAGCCAAGATTGATCTGTGCAGGGAACAGCGTGCCGCCTTTTGCCGGATAGCCGCAGAGGTTTTCCGACTGCAGTGCAACCGGGATGCCGAGTCTTGTTTCATTGACGAAGTAATCCTGCACTTCGTTCGTGATCTTTGCGATCTGCTCGGGATCCACCAGACCGACCAGGGAGTACTGCGTAAATCTGCCGTGTCCGTCCTTGAACTTTTCTCTCAGCAGATCTTTGTCGAGTTTTCCGTCCTTGATAAAGGAAGCTGCCAGGTCACCGCACAGCTGGGCTGCTTTTTCTTCCAGCGTCATGCGGGAAAGAAGGTCTTCTACCCGCTCTTCAACGGGAACATTCGGATCTTTGTACTTTTCCATGTTTTTATTCCTTTCCAAGTTCTTTGAACATTCTGACTTTATAAGCTTCTACGCCCGGCTGGTTGAACGGGTTGACGCCCATGATGCCGCATGACAGATAGCATGCGAACTGGAAGAACCAGAACAGCTGACCGAAGTGGTATGCGTCAATCCTGTCGATCGTAAATACATTGCAGGGGAATTTCGTGCTGTGTGCCGTTACTGTCGCGTGGAAAGCCGCTTTGTTGATATCAAAGAAGTCCTTTCCGTCAAGATAATCGAAGTGATCCTTCAGGCCGTCATTTTCGATTACCAGGGAATCCTGCTGTTCCTTAACGTCCAGGAATGTTTCGAAGATCATGTTCTCCCCGTCCTGGATATACTGACCGATTGAATGAAGCTGTTCGGTAAACTCACCGGTCACCGGGAAGATACCCTTTCCGTCCTTGCCTTCGCTTTCCGCAAACAGCTGCGTCCACCAGTAATAGAAATGGCGGAACTGCGGTTCAAACGATGACAGCATTTCCAGCTTCCAGCCATGTCTGTAATACAGGTTCCTCAAGCAGGCATATTCATATGCGATGTTGTCATCCGGTCCCTGTGTTCTGAGAGACGTCTGAACGTCATGTGCGCCTCTGACGACTTCACGCACATCAATGCCGGCAACTGCCATCGGAAGCAGTCCGACATTGGACATTGCGGTGAATCTTCCGCCGATGTTCAGCGGGAAATCGATGAAGATATAGCCGTTGTCCTGGCAGAGCTGATCCAGTGAGCTGCCTCTTGTGCCGGTGCAGATCACATGTTCGTTTGCCTTGTCGCCATAGCGTTCTTTCAGTGCTTTTCTCAGGATGCGGAATGAAGAGCCGGGTTCCAGCGTTTCAAAGTTCTTGGCAATGCAGTCGATCCAGAAGTCCTTTTCCTCCAGCTGCTTCAGCATTTTATTCAGTGCGTTGGCAGAAAGGGTGTTGCCTGCATAAATGATCTCCGGAGTGCCGGGAAGCTGGATCGCTTCGATGACGGATCTGGCCGCATTGTTGGAGCCGCCGACCCCAATCAGCACAAACGCCTGTGCTTCACTGCGTATACGGGCTGCGAGATCTTCGATGACCTTCAGGGATTCCTCACCTGCCCATTCCTCCGTATCCAGCCAGCCAAGACTATCGCTGTATTTTTCTTCACCTGCCTGTGCTTTTGTCAGGACCTCTCTATTCTCTGTTCTGATTGCTGCGAGTTCTTCCTGCAATGCTTCATTCAGTCCTTTTACTTCAAGTCTGATCATTTTGCGTCTCCTTCCACAAATACACACATTCTGTTCAGGTCTCCGCCAAGCAGAGGTCTGCACCATTCTTTAAACGCTTCTGTTACGCCGTTTCCGTTTTCATTGATAAATTCCGCAGGCATGGTCTTTTCGTGCATCATCACCTCGTCGACCGGGACCAGGAACGTCTCTGTTTTGTAAGGCTCCGTGCTGATCCTGCGGAACGCAGCCATCTTCCCGCTTTCCCCAGCAAGCACTGCCCTGCAGGCCGCTCTGCCGGCTTCTTCCGCTTCTTCCCTGTCAGTGATGCTCTGCAGAGGAATCGATGCACGGCCCAGCAGTCCGGGTTTTTCACCTCTTGCTTTATAGCCGAGTCTCTGTATGACAAGATTTGCCAGATGCGCGCTGACATCACCGAAGTAAGTCGATCTGCCGACCTTGAAGATCGGTTTGACGACCGGGTTGCCGTCTTTATCCTTCAGGCCTTCACTCGCGACAACGACGATGCCTGTCTTTGTCTTGAGCAGTTCTTCGATATCACGGATATATTTATCTTCATCAAACGGTATCTCCGGCAGATAGATCAGATCCGGCTTCAGTCCGTCTTCATCCTCCGCCATTGCGCTGGCAGCTGTGATCCATCCGGCATTTCTTCCGGATGCCTCAAGCACCACGACATGGATGGCAAGACCCCGGACATCCGCGATCAGTTCCTTTGTGCTCTGAGCAATAAACCTTGCAGCGCTTCCGAAGCCGGGACTGTGATCTGTTACAGCAATATCGTTGTCAGTTGTTTTCGGGATGCCCATCACCTTGATGTCCAGTCCCTTTTTTTCACACATCCGGAACATCTTTCCGCATGTATCCATCGTACCGTTGCCTCCGTTGAACAGGATGTATCCGATATTGTGTTTGACGCATACTTCCGCCATCCGTTCATATTCGGCTTCTTCCAGCTGATCACGTGAAGTTCCTATCGCGCTGCCGGGAGTTTCCCTCAGTGCGGACAGTCTTTCTTCGCTGACATCGGTCAGATCGATGAACTCTTCCTTCATCAGGCCGCCGGTACCATACCTTGCCGCAAGGATCCGGTCCACCTTGCCGGACTGCCTGGCTTCCATGACTGCTCCGTATAGAGATGAGTTGATGACTGCGGTCGGTCCGCCGCCATGGATCACAAGAAGATTTTTCTTCATCAAGAACCTCCGTTTTTTAATTAATCGTTTTAACTAAATATATTATACATGAATAAAACGGTCATTCAAGTGCTTTTATTAAATTATTTAATTAAATGTGATGCAAAAAGAAAAAGAATGACCGGGCTGGTCTTTCCTCCTTGATCATTCTTCATAACCCTGTTTTTCAATCCCTGACAAAATACTTATCCAGGCAGGCAGCTGCCGCCGCAACTGCCCCGTCATATTCCCCAGATGGCACATATTTGACAACAGTATGGGTGATATCTGCTGCATATGCGTATTTGCGCATCGTTTCCTCCGCCAGGACCAGGTTGTCCTCAAGCATAAACATCTGACCGCTCAGGACGACCAGATCGGGGTTCATGAAAGAAATGATGTTTGAAAGAGCGATGCCGATATACCGCATTGCGGTATGCATGATGTCTGTGACATCCGGATCCCCTTTGACCTGGGCATCCATGATCATATCGATATCCGGTGTCTGATCACCGCAGATCCCCTTCAGGATCCCTGCCCTGCCTTCTGCCATAGCCTGTTCGCATTTCCGGATCACGCTGTGCAGGCTGGCGTAGTTTTCAAGTGTGCCGTCCTCAGCGTCGGGATCCATGATCATATGTCCGATCTCACCTGCTGTCCCCTCCTCACCTCTGACACTTTTGTTTTTCAGGATGATCGGGCAGGCGATACCCCAGGATGCGAAACAGAGAACGAATGTATCAAAGTCGGAAATGACTTCCGTTCTGAAGAGAGACAGCGCATACGTCCTTGCACGAACGTTGTTTTCGATGCGTACCGGCAGATGGTATATACCGCTAAGTGTATCCGCAAGCGGTTTCCCCTTCCAGTTTTCCCGTTCTGTGTCTGTCTGCAGTACGATGCCGGTATGGGCGTTGACGATACCGGGGAGAGCGACCCCGATCCCGGTCACTTTCTCCCATCTTTCAGAGTCGTCTTCTTTGATTTTATCAATCATATGACATACTGTTTCAAGCATTTCTTCATAGTTTCCGGGCACGACCGGAGTCCTCCCCTGCAGTACGGTATTCCCGCGCAGATCGCACAAACAGTAATGTGTAAAGTCTCTTCCGAGGGAGATCCCCAGCACAAGTTTTGCGTCCGGCACAAAATCAATATTGATCGGCTGTCTTCCGACTTTCCTTTCTTTCTCTGATGATGTCTCACGGATCTCACGGACAAGCCCTTCTTCGATCATCTCTCCGACAATGTTGGTGATCGTAGGGGGCGTCAGGGAAAGTCGTTCCGCGATCTGTGCCCTGGAGATCGGTCCTTCCCTGTATATCAATGATTTGATCAGAGCGATGTTTTCTTTTTTCGCACTGATCTGGTTTTTTCCGCTTTCCCTGCCTGCCATATTTGTTCTCCGTTTCTTCAAGCATCATTATAGACGAAATGCCGGAAAGCCGGCACAAATTCATTAAAACATTTTATTTATAAAAACTGCACCGGATCACCCGGCACAGCTTTTTCGGTTTGTTATTCCATATTGTTAAGTGCTGCCTGCAGCTGCTGTTCTCCTGCTTTGTCGATCGGATAGAAGCGCATGGCAATAAGTGTGCACACATAAGCGATGATAGGCAGGAGGACACGCATCGTGAGAAGCTTGTCCATAGTTTCAGTCGACTGCATCGGAAGAGAAGCGTCAAATGCGATCATCTTGAGCAGAACACCGCCGGCAAAGGAAGCGA
>DMBB01000134.1 GCA_003446295.1 Erysipelotrichaceae bacterium | reverse complement strand
AACGACAGGCTGACCGGGCTCAAGTGATTCAAACCGCTTGCCGAATGTCTTGGTACCGGTAATAAAGTCAAACTCGGGAAGATCAACCTTTTTTCCGCTCAGCAGATCATTCATCTGCTTTGTAAACAGGTTGATGTCCATTGCACGGATGCTTTCATAGTCCTTTTCACCGTTTTCCAGCAGCGGTGTTTCCCAGCGTTCCAGAAAATAGTCATCCGTTCCCATATACAGAGGGCGCAGTCCGCTGACTCTCAGCTGGATGCACAGACGCTTTGCGAATGATGTTTTGCCGGAAGAAGATGGACCTGCCACCAGGACGATGCGTTTGCCTAACCGCTTGATCTCTTCCGCGATCTCAGCGATCTTTTTTTCATGCAGAGCTTCGGACAGCAGCACCAGATCACTGTAATCATTGCGGTTGATCAGCTTATTCAGATCTGCCGCATATTCCACGCGCATGATCTTATCCCAATGATACGCATCCGAGAATGCATCATAGAGCTGTTTCTGTTCCTCAAAAGGCAGGACCATATCCGGTCTGGACTGATGCGGGAACCTCAGCAGCATCCCGTTCTTGTAGCGTCTGACCTCAAACCACTTCAGGTAACCGGCTGAAGGCACCAGGAGGTGATAAAACACTTCCGTTTCCCCGTCGAGCGTATACAGATACGCTTCTTTGAGATCCGGTGAGCTTTTCAAAAGATCGGTCTGATCCTTTCTTCCGTATCTGCTCAGGAAATCTTCGAGTTCATTCCTGTTCACCCGTTTCCCGGTGAACGGCGCATCCGCACGGATCAGTGCGTTCATGCGGGAAGCAATCTTTCCGGCGGTCGTGTCATCAATGCCTCCCGCACGGATCTGTGTAAACAGACCCTTGCTGAGGGAATTGGATATGACGACGCGCGTATTCGTGCCGAGCACGTCATGAACTGCCTTGATGTACAGGAATGTGAGCGATATCTGGTAAGCCATATTTCCGGCAGCGCTTCTCAGATCAAGCAGATCGACTGTGCAGTCATGGTCCGCAACGGTATTCAGCGGAGCCGGTCTTCCGTCTATCCTGCACAAAAGGATCTCATAAGGAAATTCACCCTGCAGACTGTTTACGATCTCTTCAATGCTGCACGGGGTCTCTCGTTCAATAACTTTGTCAAAATTGTTTGCTGCATGTAATGTGATCTTCATAATACCCTCTATACTTCGTCATTCAGTTTTCTGACTGCTTCGTATTCTTCGCGTGTAATGTGACAGTATCCTGCAGGATTTTTAATCAGGTAGTCCTGATGGTATTCCTCCGCATCATAAAAGCTTTTCAGCGGTCCGCATTCCACCAGAAAAATACTGTGGCGTTTCTTCTCTTCTTCAAAATATGCCCTGACTGCTTTTCCTGTTTCCTCATCCGTGTAGTAGATCCCTGTCTGATACTGGCTTCCGATATCCGCACCCTGACGGTTGGCCACGGAAGTATCAACACAGATGAAGAAAGCCTTCAGGAGTTTTTCCAGGGAAATGATCTGCGGATCATATATGATCCTGACTGTTTCTCTGTGCCCGGTCGTATCTGTGCACACCTGCCTGTAGGTCGGGTGCTCTGTATGCCCGTTGGCATATCCGACGGTTGTTTCGGTCACTCCGTTCAGAGACTGAAAGACACGTTCTGTGCCCCAGAAGCAGCCTCCTGCGGCGTACAGTTCTTTGTATTGTCTGTGTTCCATAGGTATGACTCCTGTCTTTTCATTATACACGAAGGCATCACTCCGGGGATGCAGGAGACTTGTAATTTTAATTCAGCATATTAATATATACCCGGAGGTAATGATATGAAAAAAGTAGTTACGATGCAGGATATCTCCTGTGTGGGAAAATGCTCCATAACCGCAGCTTTCCCGGTCATCAGTGCAATGGGTGTTGAAACAGCGCTGATTCCTACAGCGGTATTGTCCACACATACAATGTTTCAAGGCTTTACATTTTGTGATCTGACAAAAGAGATCCGTCCGATCATGGACCATTGGGAAAAAGAACAGTTCCGTTTTGACGGGATCTATACAGGCTATCTCGGTTCATTCGAGCAGCTGGACATCGCTTCCGAACTGTTTGAGCGTTTCGGCAAGGACGGTTTTATCCTTGTTGATCCTGCCATGGCAGACAACGGAAAACTTTATTACGGGTTCGATCAGAAATTTGCGGATCAAATGGCAAAGCTCTGCGGAAAGGCAGACTATATCTGCCCGAACCTGACCGAAGCATCTTTCATGCTGAGAAAAGAATACTGCGGTGACAATTACGATGAAGCATATGTCAGAGAGGAACTGAAAGAACTCTGCGCACTCGGCGCCAAAACAGCGATCCTGACAGGCATCAGTCTGGAAAAAGGAAAAACAGGCGCTTATGCATACGACAGCGTCAATGATGAGTATCATACATTCTTCACCGATGAACAGCCGGAACATTTCCATGGTACAGGTGATCTCTGGGCAGGCACACTGTGCGGAGCGCTGACGATCGGCAAGAGCCTGGATGACGCAATGAAGATCGCGTGCCTGTTTGTGGCAGAGTCGATCCGTCTCACGCTGGCAGAAAAGGATCATAATACATACGGCGTCAATTTCGAACAGGCGATCCCGTATCTCATGCGTCTGCTCAATGAGTAAATCGATTGTCATCATGAACCGCAGATAGTAAGATGTGATTCATGAACAAAGAGTCTCTTGATACATTGAAAGCAGCTTTCCCTCACACGATCCCGGTCATGACCGGATATATTTTCCTGGGAATTGCCTACGGCGTCTTTATGACATCCGCCGGCAATCCTTTTTGGTATCCGACACTGACCTCAATCGTCATATACGGCGGTTCCCTGGAATTCCTCACAGTATCCATGCTGGCGGGACCGTTCAATCTTCT
>DMBB01000229.1 GCA_003446295.1 Erysipelotrichaceae bacterium | reverse complement strand
TCCATGTATCCAAGATCCCCGGTATACAGCCATGTTCTTCCATCAGCCATTTTACGCAGCGTTTTGTTCGTTTCCTCAGGATTATCAAGATATCCCAGCATGACAGTCGGTCCTGTCAGGATGATCTCTCCGTCATGCCCCGGTTCCTGTACATCATCTGTTCCCGGCTTTACGATCGCATAAGATGTATCAGGGAACGGAAGACCGATCGACCCCGGTTTATATACATCCTTCGGTGTCAGACAGGAAGCAGTAACGCATTCTGTCAGACCATATCCTTCACGTACCTGAATGGAAGCTCCATGTTCCTTCAGGAAATCATCGACTTTCTTCTTCAGTTCGATCGTCAATGAATCTCCTCCGCAGAACATACCCATCAGGAAATCAAGTTTTGCTTTTTCCAGCTGCGGCATATGCAGCAGTGCTTCAAATATCGTCGGAACTCCTGCGATGAAATTCGGACGCTTTTTCACGAGCATATCTGCATAAGTCTTGATATTGAAATTAGGCATCAGGATGCAGCACAGACCATGAACGATGCAGGTGTGAATATTGACACCCAGTCCGAAGCCATGGAACATCGGCATGCAGCTAAGCATTTTCAGACCGGGTCCGAATTCACATCCGAGTACACTTCTGCACTGGATCGCCAATGCATTCATATTCAGATCCGTCAGGCAGATCCCTTTTGGCGTACCGCTGGTTCCTCCCGAATAAAGAATCACAGAGGTTCTCTTCGGATCATACTTCACTTCCGGCAGATTCATGTTTGCATAAGTCTGCTTCAGAAGCCTGCTCCAGAGAACAGCATGATCGCTGTTGGGATACTTCAGGAATTTTCTTCCGCTTGTCAGGGCATACGGTGCTTTCAGGAAAACAGGAAGCTCATCCTGAATGCGTGCTGTCAATACAGTTACCGGATGATCCACTTCTGCCAAAGCTGCTTCCACTTTCTCAGTAAACATATCCAGCGTCAGGATTGCCTTGGATTTGGAAATATTCAGGTAAAAACTGATCTCTTTCTGAGCTGACAGCGGATGGATCATATTCGCTATGGCTCCGATCCTGTCTACTGCATAGAAGCAGTCCAAAGCCTGCGGTACATTCGGCATGCAGATCGTGACTGCATCACCGGGATGAATACCAATATGGATCAATGCTCTAGCGGCTGCATTGATCTTTTTTCCGAATTCGGAATATGTTGTTTTCTTGTTGTAGAACTCATATGCAGGTGCATCAGGGTACTGACGCACAATATCTTCCACCATTTGATACATCGTTTTCGGCGGATAAAAAAGCTGTGTTTCTTCTGTCATAAACTACCCCCTTCAGAACACACGAATTAATATTATCACAATCGTGCAAATGCATAATGCATTTTTTACTTTCGCATCCATCCGTATCAATTTCTACAATCTCAGCTGAATGTATATTTAACGGGAATATTTACGCATGTTAATATCCTTTTTCTGAAATCTTCATTTTATTCATAGCATCAAAAAAGGTGGAATGATTCCACCTTTTGCATGATGTATCGTATCGTCTGATGTTATCCGGCGATCTGTGCCTGAACAGCTGTAATTGCGATAACGCCTACGATGTCTTCCCAGAAGCATCCTCTGGAGAGGTCATTTACAGGCTTAGCAATACCCTGCAGCATCGGTCCGTAAGCTTCAGCCTTGGCAAGACGCTGTACAAGTTTGTATGCACTGTTTCCGCAGTCGAGGTTCGGGAATACCAGCACGTTTGCCTGACCGGCAACAGGAGAGCCCGGAGCCTTGGAAGCTGCTACACTCGGAACGATTGCAGCATCGACCTGAAGTTCACCATCGCATACAAGATCCGGATACTGAGCATGTGCTGCTTCAACTGCAGCAACGACCTTATCAACCAGTGCATGCTTTGCGCTTCCCTTTGAAGAATGGGAAATGAATGCAACCTTAGCTTCTCCGCCGACAAGCTGTGTATAGCTCTTAGCGGAATCAGCAGCGATAGCAGCGAGCTGATCGCTGTCAGGATCCTGGTTCAGTCCGCAGTCAGCGAATACGAATGTACCGTTATTGCCGAATTCGCAGTTCGGAACATCCATAACGAAGAATGCTGAAACAAGTTTTGCACCAGGAGCTGTCTTCAGGATCTGAAGTGCAGGACGCAGTGTATTGGCTGTTGAATGGCATGCACCGGAAACAAGTCCGTCAGCATCGCCCATCTTTACCATCATGACACCGAATGTTGTACGGTCTGACAGCAGTGCCTGGCGAGCCAGTTCTTCAGTCATACCCTTCTTCTTACGAAGTTCTGTCAATGTTGCTACATATTCATCAAGCTTAGCGCATGTTTCCGGATTAACGATGGAAGCGCCGGAAATATCTACGCCGTATTTTTCCGCATCAGCCTTGACTGTATTTTCATCACCAATCAGGATGATGTCTGCCAGTTTTTCTTCAAGTGCTTTCGCTGCTGCTCTGATTGTTCTTTCGTCTTCTGATTCAGGAAGAACAATACGTTTTGTACTGCTTCTTGCTTTTTCTTTAATAATGTCAATAAATGCCATGAGATCGATATCCTCCTATGATCTATACTAAAATTTTAGTATTCATTGATGCTTAAATCAAACGTATTTTCTGCAAACCTTTGTATTATTGCCGGTATCATGAACGCATATCGTACAGCCGGCATATTCGTCAGGAATCGTTCAACTAATATGCTTGACCGTGCATTTCCCTGATGTCTCCGGCAGATCTTTCAGTTTTTTTCGTGTGTCTCAGACTTCTTCCTTCATGCTGTGTTCCAGCGCATCTGTGATCTTATCAACTACAAATGTTGCCGCTTCCTGTACTTCCTTCGGTGCATACGGGAATGTATAAGACACATCGCTTGCAAGCAGCAGAGGCATATCATTGATGGAATCGCCGATACCATAAAGGCGTATACCGTCATACTTATCCGCATAGAACTTTTTCAGACGCTCTACACCGATACCCTTAGTGCAGCCCTTCGGCGCAATGTCCACTTCCACGACATTCTGGAAAGCATTCACATGCTCACCATACATTTCATTGATCTTCTTAGCCAAAGCTGCAGCTTCTTCATAGCTGTGGCAATGAACACCAAGCTGATGCACAAGGCCTTCCATTGCATCTTTCATTCCGGTGATCACATGATATTCACCAGGATAATCCATTTCTTCAAACACATTAATGATACCGTTGATATCAATTGAAATCCGATGTTCACTGACAGATACCGGATTAACCGTATGACAGATCTGATCAACGATATCCCTGTCAATGCCGCGGCGATAGATCTCATTCAGATTGCCATCAACAATGTTCGCACCGGTACTTGTGATGTAAAAATCCGGTTTGATCAGTCCGGTGATAAACGGTGTCAGACCGCCGACCTGTCTCCCCGTGCAGAGACCGAACAGATTTCCTGCAGCCTGATATTCCCTGATCTTTTCGACATTTTCAGGAGGCAGTTTCACATCTGCCTGATAAAAATACAGTGTTCCGTCAAAATCACTAGCAAATACTTTTTTCATATGATAATCACTCCGATCCTTTGATACCATCGTATCATGAATCGGATGCTGCAAGGAATATCTTCTTCCTACATCCAGCGTTTCTTTTTAAACCAGTACAAAAGGAATACAACGATCAGTACGCTGACAAGGATCACAACCGGATATCCATAGACCGATCTCAGTTCAGGCATATAAATAAAGTTCATGCCGTACCATCCGACGATCAGCGTCAGCGGCATAAAGATCGTTGTGATGACTGTCAGAAGCGTTACGATCTTGTTCTGACGGATACTCAGCTGTTCACTGACAAGATCCCTCAGCTGGACGATAAATTCTCTCAGCTGGATCACAGTATCCTGCAGACGTTCAACACGCTCTGTAAACAATCTGAAATACCGGAGATTTTCGTCATAGAAAAACTCGTTCTCATTTTCTTCCAGTTCTTTGCCAAGATCTATCAGATGTTCATAGTGTTTCTGAAGATCCAGCAGCTCATAACGGATATCATTCAGCTGGATCGGATATTCTTCTATATCACCTGACATGATCCCGTTTTCAATCACGCTCAGTTCTTCCTCAAGATTCTCCAGCAGGGACATGTCATTCTTGATCGTTTCTTCCAGAAAATCATAAAGAAGGCGTTCCAGGGAAGGAAGCTTCCATTTTTTTGTTGCTTGTATATCAGTGATCACAGTTTCCGCATAATCATCCTCACCAACAAATACGATCCCGCGTTCATCCAGTGCAAAGGCAAGCTTTTTCTTCTGGCCGGTATAGTTATCGTGGTCGGGAATATTGAATGTACCGGTCAATGAATCATAGTTCACGACAGCTTTGGTATCACGGATCAGTTTCAGATCCATCTCAATATCAATTCCCATATGGAATATATCAGCTGTGCTGCGATACTCATCAGGCGTTACGATCGCACAATACTGAAATTCACCTTTTTTGATATCATCGATCGTACACTCCGTCAAAGTCTCTTTTATCAGATAACATTTCATAAGTATCTCCGTTTTTTAGATATATTATATGCATCCTGACATAAAAACAACTTTTGTATAGAGCAATCAGCAGTGCCGGTCATGATTCAGCTGCTCAGGCTGATGCCTGTTCTGAAGACAGTTTTCGAACGAAGCAGTATTACAGCACTGTCCGTCTTTTTGAGTTACAATTATCAGCAAGCACATCAAAGAATTCAGACACGAAATAACGTATACGATACAAAAGCTGACAAAACAAAGGAAAGAAGAGGTATTGGCCAACATGAAAGTAGTACTGATCAACGGCAGCAGAAATGAAAAAGGATGCACATTTACAGCATTGAGCGAGATCTCAGAAACACTGAACGCACATGGAATCGACACAGAACTGTACTTCACAGGTCTTGATCCGGTAAACGGAAATATCGATCGGCTTGTAGACACAGTCGGCGAAGCGATGAAAGAGGCGGATGGCCTGATCGTCGGTTCACCGGTCTACTATGCCTCACCATCAGGTGAAGTACTTGCCTTCCTGGACAGGCTCTTTATGAAATACGGCAGGCACATGAAGCACAAACCTGCAGCTGCGGTCGTATCCGCAAGAAGAGCAGGTACAACCGCATCATTTGATGTCCTGAACAAATACTTTACCATCAACGAAATGCCGGTCGTTTCTTCCAGATACTGGAATATGGTGCACGGCTATACACCTGATGATGTCAGACAGGATGAAGAAGGACTGCTGATCATGCGTGTTCTTGCGGACAATATGGCGTGGCTGCTGAAATGCATAGAAGCAGGAAGAGCTGCAGGCATCGATGTCCCTGCACAGCGTGAACGCGTTGTGACAAACTTCATCAAACGCTGAGTATTCAGAACACAGTCATTTACCGGGTATGGATCTTATAACAGCAGCAGATCCATACCTTTTTCATATGCAT
>DMBB01000003.1 GCA_003446295.1 Erysipelotrichaceae bacterium | reverse complement strand
TCCTTGCCTGGTTTTGATGAACAAAACTGAGAAAACAACAGGCGGCAGAGGATATAAAAAACATCCTGAATTCATACTGAAAGAGAGATTATGATTAAGAAGATACTCAGCATTTTACTTTCCTTAATGATGGTACTTTCAGTGACAGCTCCTTTTGTGTTTGCGGAAACTGAAACCGGAGCGCAGCCGGATACTGCAGGTGCAGCTGAACAGGGATCATCTGCAGATGACAGTGGCGCCGGTGAAGAGGCTGCAGACGAAGGGCCGGCAGAGCAGGATGATGCGGCGGAAAATGGCGGTCAGGAAGAGACAGAGGGCGATGACGCAGGCGATGAAGCTGCAGCTGTAGCAAAAAGAACGATCCTCCTGTATGACTGCGGGACTGACCTCGAGACCGATGCAGCCATGGCTACATATAACCTGCGCCAGATACTGAAGTCCTCTTTCAGCGCTGATGAAGAAATAAGATTCGTTATCATGACCGGCGGCGCGGATAAGTGGCATCTGGAGAAAGAATACCTCGTATTCCCTGATGACGTGCCTGTTCCTGCGGATGCAGTTTCGCTCAAAACGCCGAGTGATAAAGCCGACCCGGGTAAGTATGCCGAACCGGACAGCGCGATCAGCAACGTATATAACCAGATATGGGAAGTGAAGGGTGCTGATGCCGGTGAAAACAGCGGCAGAATGGTGCTTGTTGACGGAGACGGTGTGCTGGGCGACGGAAAAAACGCAAAGCGCAGCATGATCAGGGGAGAAGATTATTCGTCGGAAAGCGGCTTTGACACAAGCAAGGCCTGTGACTATGAATGGATGAACGACCCTGAAGTCTTAAAGGCTTTCATCAATTACGGCGTTGATAATTTCCCGGCTGAGAGATATGACCTGATCCTGTGGGATCACGGCGGCGGCCCGGTAGGCGGATTCTGCTGCAATGAGCAGGAATACCTGCACGGCTACGATCCGATGACTATCGCCGAACTGATGGACGCTTTGTCGGATAATAAGGTCGTCGACGTCGACTCAGACGGAGACGGGAAGCGCGACGGTAAATTCGATTTCGTCGATTTTGACGCATGCCTGATGAGCTCTGTCGAGACCATCATGGCTTTGTCCGACTGCGTGGATTACCTGATCGTTTCACCGGAGACTGAGCCGGGATACGGACAGTACTACGGCCCTTCCGGGGGAGGATATACAGGATGGCTCGATAAGCTCGGCACAGAACCGGAGATGAGTGCTTTTGACATCGGCAAGATAATCGTAGACGACTTCATCAGGTTCTACGATAAGGAGTCGGGCGACGGATCCAGCCAGGAGGGCACGCTTGCAGTCATCGACATGAATAAGCTGATGGCCGGAAAAGTCGACGGAGAGACTTTTGCAGGCGCACTGGAGATCCTGAACAAGAACTTCATCACCAATCTCAACGACAAGAGTTACTACGACGAGTTCAGATCGTTCAATAATTCCATAGATTACAGCAACAATCACTACTATGACCTGGGGATACTGCTGACGCAGCTTTCCTATGCGTTCGATGACCTGACTTACCAGGATGTGCATTCGGGGAAAATCGATGATACCAATGCGTATACGGAAATCGCGAATGTCCTGATGGGGTTCATCTACAACAAGGACATCGTATATGCGAGGAGCACGGAAGGGATCCGCACGGATGAACAGTTCTACAGAGACTCTGACGGAAAGATCCGTCGCGAATCGCTCGGGACCAGCGGACTGTACATCTGCTTCAACCCGCTTGATGACCCTGAGGACTGGATGGGGTCGTATCACATGTCCATGCGGGACGTGATCGAAAAGCTCAAGAAAGACGGCGCGGACAGCGAGAAGATAACTTTCCTGCGCGATTACCTGGAAGTGGTCGCAAAATACGGCATACTGTACTACGCCGGCAACGCGGTATCTGAACTGGTCGCGAACGGGGAAGATCCCGGATCGATCAACTTTGCTGCGGTCGAGAAACTCTGGAAGGAGAAGGACGGCGGATCGACATACTACATCGTGCAGAACCTTCTGGATGCTATCGGCGGTGGAGACGACATGATCAGTCTGCTGAATGACAGGCTGATCCCGCAGATGACGCTCGATGCTGTCAGGAAAGACGATGTTACAGTGAAGCCTGAGAAAACCGAAGCGGGGACGGGATATACAGTCACCCTCGAGGACATCCGTAAACCTGCGATCGACAGCGTCAGAATGAACATCATCGCGGAACTGCCTGCACTGAAGGAATTCATCGATGATCCGGGCCATTTTGTCTTCGGCCCGGGCAAAGGTGTCAGTGCTGAGATGAAGATCGGCACGGTAAACGGTACTGAAGTGTTCGATGTGGATCCGGAGACTCAGGGCTATGAAGCTGCAGTCGACTGGATGATGGATCCGACCAGCACATGGAAACTGGACCCTCCGGAACTGAAATGGTACGCACTGCGTGATGCAGAAGGAAAGCTGCATGTCACAGCGGCAGATGTTGACGAAAAAGAAATAGACATACCTGCAGGATACTGCACATATGAACTCAGGGATGAATTCAACGAGGACTACAGTCTCAAGGGTCAGGCGATGAAGGAGATCTGGCACAGGGTCTGGCTCGTGTTCGAGAAGGATGATAGCGGAGAATGGGCTCTGAGTCTGCTCGCTTTCGAGACAGATACAGGAAGCTACAGACTGATCCCACCGGAAGAGTACGCAGGCGAGTATGAACTCAAGACCGTGACAGACATGCCGGAAGTTTACGGTATGCTGGCGCCAATTACCACTTCATCCTTCATGCTGACACCTGATACAGTCGGAAAGCTGAAACCGGAATTCCTGAGCCTGAGCGAGATCGGCGAGGATGTAGCAGATACAGACGGCGACGGAAAGGAATACAAGAATACCTTCGTTGTCACGAATATCTTCGGATATGAACTCGATATAACAGATAAGATGACCGAGCCGGGGGACGATCCGGAGGAAGTGAGCTATCGCAACGTCTCAGGCAACGGAAACATCTGGTACAGGGGCAGCGATGTCACCTCTGACTTTGCCTTCAAGAGATCGGCAGATGATGCGACGACATTCTCGCATTTCACAGGCATCAGTGTAGATGGGAATGAAGTTGATCCGTCAAAATATGCCGCAGAATCCGGAAGCGTGATTGTCAAACTGAGCCCTGAGTATCTTGAGACGCTGAAGGACGGCAAACACAGACTGACGGCGAAGTTCGATGACTGGAACGGTACTGCATATGCGGATTTCACCGTTACTCAGAAGGAGAAAACTGATCAGGATGATGATTCCGACGGTGTAAGTGGTGACAGCTCTTCCGGAGGCAGAAATGACTCGCAGAGCACGGGCAGCATCAGGACCGGAGATGAGAGCAGGATAGTCCTGTGGGCGGCATTCGCAGTATGCGCATTACTGCTGCTGGCTCTGCTGATCATACGAAAATTGAGGGAGCGCTCGAGATA
>DMBB01000402.1 GCA_003446295.1 Erysipelotrichaceae bacterium | reverse complement strand
CGTGCCGGATATGAAAACGGTATTCTGACACTGCAGATCCCTACAGAACAGAAAAAAGAAGCAGAAGAAAAGAAATACATTGATATTCTCTAAACAGACCGTGATCACCCGATAGGGTGATCTTTTTAGTTGCATCAGATGGCTGTTCTCCATACAATGATTCCAACGGAGTGATTCCGGGTGGAGGTAAACATGGTTTTAGTTAAAAACGGAATGATTCACGATATGGTGAACAAAGAACCCTACAAAGCCGACATTCTGATCGAAGACGGTATTATCAAGGCAATCGGAACAGATCTGACCTCTGATGGTGAGGTCTATGACGCCGAAGGATATGATGTATATCCCGGTTTCATCGATGCTCATGCTCATCTTGGACTTGATGGTTATGGAATCGGCTTTGAAGGCGCAGACTATAATGAAATGAATGATGTATGCACGCCCCAGCTCAGAGCGATCGACAGCTTCAATCCACTGGATCCGACTGTTAAAATGGCTGCCCAGGCAGGCGTTACAACCGTTGCGACAGGACAGGGAAGCTCCAACGCGATCGGCGGTACATGGATCGCTGTTAAAACGACCGGATGCTGTGTAGATGATATGATCGTGAAAGACCCGATTGCAATGAAATGCGCGCTTGGAGAGAATCCCAAGAGATGCTACAGGGAGAAGGGCAACGCAGCGCGTATGACAACTGCTGCCAATATCCGCCAGATGATGCTGAAGACACTTGACTATATGGCAAGACTTGAAGCAGCAGGCGATGATCCTGCGAAGAAGCCTGCATTTGATTACAAGTGCGAAGCAATGATCCCTGTTATGAAACGTGAGATCCCTCTGAAGATCCATGCACACCAGGCCAATGACATTCTGACAGCTGTCAGACTGGCCCGTGAATTCAATGTCAAGATGACGCTTGAACATACAACAGAAGGCCATCTGATCGCAGACAAGCTCGCTGAATGCAAAGAATATCCGATGGCTGTCGGTCCGACACTGACACACGCATCCAAGTTCGAACTGCAGAACAAGTCCTGGGAGACACCGAAGATCCTGAGTGAAAAAGGATGCCTCGTGTCCATCATTACAGACTCACCGGTCATCCCGCAGCAGTATCTGACACTTTGCGCAGGTCTTGCTGTCAAAGCAGGCATGGATCCGTATGAAGCACTGAAAGCGATCACGATCAATCCTGCAAAGCATATCGGTATTGAAGACAGAGTCGGATCACTGGAACCGGGCAAAGACGGAGACCTGGTCGTTTACGAAGGCTCACCGTTTGACATCGATTCCAAAGTCAGACTGGTTCTGATCAACGGCAATAAGATCGACTGATCATTACATCAAGAAAACAGCCTTGCGGCTGTTTTCTTATATCCGATTTACAGTTTGCGCGCAGCCTGTTTGGCCTGGATCTGCGCGATCGCCGCTTTCTGGTTCAGAATGACCGGAATGACGATCGGGTTACGATTCGTTCTCTGGAACAGGAAGGGCTCCAGAGAAGACCTGATGCAGTTCTTGAGTTCACCGAATGTTGTTCTCTGCTGCATTTTGTTTTTTAACGCATCGTATACGACAAGTTCCGCTTCCTTCAGGAGCGTCTGAGATTCTTTGATGTAGACAAATCCGCGGCTGACGATACTCGGTCTGCACAGGATCTTATTGTAGCGTGAGTCGATCGTTACGATAACTGCGACAAGACCTGAGTTGGCAAGGATCTGTCTGTCTTTGATGACGGATGTTGATAATCCGGAAGCATCATTTCCATCGACATAGATCGCGTCTGTCTGGACACGTTCATTGGCAATGAAGCATTCTTCATTCCTCATGACAACAATGTCGCCGTTGGAGCAGATCAGACAGTGGTCCGCAGGTACGCCTGTTTCCTGTGCTGTAGCTGAGTGCTGTACAAGCATCTTGTATTCACCATGATTAGGCATGAAGTACTTCGGCTTGATCAGATTCAGCATGAGCTTTTGTTCTTCTCTTGGCGCATGTCCGGTCGTATGGAAGGATGTCAGAGGTGAGTTGACTACAACATTAGCACCGACTCTGGTCAGCTGGTTTACAACTGCCGAAACCGATACGCCGTTTCCGGGAATCGGATTGGATGAGAACAGGACGGTATCGCCGGGAATGATCTTCAGATACTTATGCGTACCGTTTGCGATCCTTGACAGAGCTGCCATCGGTTCGCCCTGGCTTCCTGTACATACGATGCAGATCTTGGAGTTCGGCAGGGTGTTCAGTTCATTGCCGGTAATGAATGCACTGTCCGGAATATTGATGACACCAAGCTTTCTTCCGATCTCGCATACATTCTCCATGGATCTTCCGAATACGGCAACTTTTCTGTCGCATGCCACAGCTGCTTCAAGGATCTGGTTCAGACGCAGGACGTTTGAAGCAAATGTCGATACAAGCAGACGTCCCGGTGTTTTCCGGATCTGATCCATGATCGCCCTGGCTACGGCTTTCTCACTGACCGAGAAACCCGGAACAGCTGAGTTTGTCGAATCGCTCATCAGCAGCGTGATCCCGACCTGTCCCATATAAGCCATCTTCTGATAATCTGCGTTGGGACCGATCGGCGTCAGGTCAAATTTGAAGTCACCTGTTTCGAAGATACGGCCGTTCGGTGTATTGACGATAACTCCATAGGAGTCAGGGATCGAGTGGACCGTATTGACGAATCCGATGTTGAAGTATTTGGTCTTGATCCTGCTGTCACCGTCGATCTCAACGATCTTGCAGGCTCTGCTGAGTCTATGCTCTTCGAGTTTCTTCTCGATCAGTGCTTTGGCAAAGCGCGGCGCATAGATCTGTTTGAGATGCACAGACTGCAGGAAGAAGGGGATACCTCCGATATGATCCTCATGACCGTGTGTGATCACGAGTGCTTTGATGCGGGATTGGTTTTTAATGAGATATGTATAGTCGGGAATTACATAGTCAACTCCCAGAAGGTCATCTTCCGGGAAAAGTACTCCGCAGTCTATAATGATGATCTCATCATCATGTTCTACACAGTACATATTTTTACCGACTTCACCTAGTCCGCCAAGGGCGTAAACAAGGGTGTCAGAATGTCGGTCGATCGCATTCAGAGAATAGTCCGGCTCAGTGACCTGAGAATAACGAACAGGACGTCCGTTTCTCTCGGAGTTCTGAAATTCGTTCATTGGGAGCTCCTTTCCTGTTGTTGGGTGTGTCAATAAATTATTATGAAAATGGTGATTCTTTTGCGGAAATATTATAACACAAAATATAAGAGATTTTTACTGCGAGGTCTGATAGAAAGTCTAAATGACCAGAGCGCCTGAGATATCCTTGAACGGATCGTCTTGATCGATCTTGTCATAAAACAGAATGCCGCTGAAATGATCTATCTCATGCTGGAGAACGATCGCCAGATAACCTCTGGCACGGATCTCGATCTCCTGATCTGTCAGGGCATCATATGCTCTGACCTTGATCCTTGCGCTTCTTACAACATGTCCTTCATGTTCGCCTTCAACCGACAGGCATCCCTCGCCGGAATCAAGATACGCCGGCTGTACGGACTGTGATATGATCTTCGGATTGGCAAGCATAAACTCTGCTGTGGTCTCGTTTCCATCCTTATCAAGAGTAGGGACGATGACAGCTGTCAGCTGCTTCGGAATACCCACCTGTATAGCAGAAATGCCGACTGCAGGTCTCAGGTTCAGTTTTTCAGCTTTTTCAGGATCAGTAGAATCTTTGACGTAGTTATATAAGTCCTGCAGAAGCGCACGGTCTTCATCACTGAGCGGAAGTTCCACAGGTATGGATTTTTCACGGATAAAAGGATTGGTATCCTTGATTATGGTATCGTTATTTATCAGCATATAGTAACCTCTGTGAAATTTTACTAGTGATTATGTCCTATTTCAAGTCTTTTTATTTTCTGAATCTCGTAAAAGCGCTTTCTTATTATATTAAGTTTTTTCAGACAGAGCAGGTGATTGTGGTAGAATCATTGTATGACCGTATATACGAATAAAAAAACAACAAAAAAACACAGAGGCTTCCATATTCTGATGCCGGAAGGAACTGATCTGCTGATCAGACTGAGCATTGCATGGCTGTCGCTTTTCGGTACGCTGATGATTGCCAGTGCCTCAATGGGACAGGCATTGAATAATCCTCTTTATCTTCCGCTGACGATCATCAAGCAGGTCGTCTATCTTGTGGGCGGATTTATTGCCATGAGATGGCTTGCGACAAACTTCAAGATCGATTTCCTGAGGAACAAGAACTTTCCGCTGCTTGCGCTGATGGTTATCGCGGCGCTGATCGTATGTCTGTTCTTCCCGGAAGTCAACGGTGCGAAAGCCTGGATCCGTGTGCCGATCTCGACGGTCGACGTATCCATTCAGCCGTCCGAGTTTGCCAAGATCATGACGATCCTGATCATAGCGGCATATTGCGGAGACGTTACGAAACGCTTCAAAAACACATGGGATATGATCAAGGTCCCGATGATATTCATTGGAATATATCTGTTTATCGTTGTTGTGCTGCAGTCTGACCTTGGATCAATGGTGGTTATTTTTGCCATTGCCTATATCTGCTTCATGATCCCGTCACATCCTCAGATGCGCAAATTCAGAAAATGGCTTGCAATTCTGATGGGGGCCGGCATCGTCATGATCATCTTTATCCTGACGCCTTATGGTGAAGGCATTATCAGAAAACTTCCGCTGAAATCCTATCAGATCAACCGTATTCTTTCATCAATCAACCCGTTCGCCGACCAGTACAACACAGGCTTCCAGCTTGTCAGCGGTCTGGTCGCATTTGCGACAGGCGGATGGACCGGACTCGGCTTTGGAAACAGTGTGCGCAAGTACACAAAATTCCCTGCAGCCAACACGGACTTTATTCTTGCAATCGTTGTTGAAGAACTCGGTTATATCGGATTCCTGCTGATCTTTATACCATATCTGCTGATCATGTGGAGACTGTTCAGCTATGCCTCAAGGATCAAAAGTGAAAAGGCAAAGATCATCCTGATCGGAACCTCAATGTATATCCTGATCCACTGTCTGTTCAATATCGGCGGCGTTACGGGAATGATCCCGCTGACCGGCGTTCCGCTGCTCATGATCTCTGCCGGCGGTTCATCAACGATCTCACTGCTCTGTGCCATCGGTATCGCTCAGGCTGTCATCTATCAGTACAATAACGGAGAAATCGAATGAGGATCATCGCCGGAAAACATTCATCGAGAAAGCTTGTAACGCTGCCCGGTACCTCAACGAGACCTACGCTTGATAAAGTCAGAGGCGCAGTATTCTCATCTCTGGGAGGTTTCTTTGAAGGCGGCGTATTTCTCGACCTGTATGCAGGAAGCGGTGCCTGCGGACTGGAAGCACTGTCCAGGGGCATGGATAAAGCAATCTTCTGTGACAAGTCCAAAGCTGCGTCTGCCGTGATACGGAAAAATATAGAAGCACTGCAGGAATCAGATAACAGCAGACTGCTTGTCATGAGTGACATGACTGCCCTGAAGCTTCTGCATGAAGAACAGGAACATATCGATATCGTTTATCTGGATCCGCCTTATGCAAAGCAGAAAAACGAAGCTGTCCTTCAGTATCTGAGCGATCAGGAAATGATGAACCGCAGCGGTGTCGCTGTCATTGAGTCCGAAAAGGCAGACAGCTATCCGCAGCGTATCGGAAGATTCACAATGTACAAAGAAGCGGAATACGGTATTACGAAGATCACATATTATAAGTACATGGAGGAGATCCTATGAAGGTTTGTTATCCGGGAACGTTTGATCCGATCACAGTCGGCCATCTCGATATCATCGAGCGCGCTTCCAATAAATTTGATGAAGTGATCGTACTGATCATGCAGAACCCGCGCAAGAAGTGCATGTTTACTGCGGAAGAGCGCAAATACATGATCGAGCAGTGCATCAAGGCTGATAATGTCAAAGTCGAGATCGGTACCGGTCTGACTGTAGAGTACGCAAAAAAGCTTGGCGCAAGTGCGATCGTCAGAGGAATCCGGGCTGTCACGGACTACGAATACGAACTGGCGCAGGCAACAGCCAACATGAAGCTCGAAAGCACGATCGAAACATTATTCCTTATCGCAAAACCGGAATATTCATTCCTTAGTTCTTCAGTTGTCAAAGAGATCGCGATGAACGGCGGCAGTACAGAAGGACTTCTGCCGGAAGAGATCACTGAATATGCTGTTGAACGAATGAAGCTGAGCTGATATGCACGCCTCCTCACGGAGGTTTTTTTCATGCGCTGTCCGATCACCTCTCAGACGGATCATTGACACCTGGTCGTTATAGAAGTATGATTTGTATAACAAAACATACTTAAAGGAGAATCATCATGAAAGCACCGAAAGGAAAATATGCCTGGACCGCAACAGTGGGCGAGAAAGGGCAGATCGTCATACCAAAGCAGGCAAGGGAAGTATTCGGAATCAAACCCGGAGATACGCTTCTGCTGCTGGGAGATGAAAACAGAGGCATCGCGATCCTGCCGAAGCATGCATTCACGGGACTGTTTTCAGCAGCCTTTGATGAATCATCGGAGGATCCATCATGAAGATCGCCTGGTTCTGTATTCCGGCATACGGACACACAAATCCTACGCTCGGTCTGGTCAGAGAAATGACACGCAGAGGCCATGAAGTTTATTATTTTTCATTTGAACAATTCCGCCCGGTGATCGAACAGGCAGGCGCGCATTTCATCGGATGCGATGCATATGAATTTGAAATGGAAGACAAGGAAAACGCTGACAGGGTCGCAAAAGACATTGCCTTTTCTACAGAACTGATCGTTTCTTCCACGCTTGCACTGGATGACATGGTGACGGAAAAGATCAAAGAGATCAGACCGGATCTGATCGTTTCGGATTCGGTGGCATTCTGGGGCAAACTGGCTGCTTTGAAATCCGGGATACCATACGTCTCTTCAACGACAACATTTGCCTTCAACAGATATTCTTCCCGCTATATGAAACAAAGCGCTTCACAGGCAGTAAAAATGCTGCTGGGCATACCTCACAGCAACCGGCAGATCAAGCGGCTCCGTGAAAAAGGATATCCTGTCAAGAATATCCTGGACATCGTACAGAATGATAATGATACCAATACGATCGTTTATACCTCTTCCTATTTCCAGCCGTGTGCGGAAACATTTTCCGAGCGATATCACTTCATCGGTCCTTCGATCCGTCCGATCACCGAGCCTGTCGCAAAAACTGCTGACAGGACCGTGTACATATCGATGGGAACGATCAACCAGAACCGTGCTTTTTACCGCAGCTGCATCGATGCGCTGAAAGAAACGGACTGGCAGGTGATCATATCCATGGGGTCCAATACCGATCGGTTTGACGATCTTCCGCCAAACATACAGATCTATGACTTTGTGGATCAGATGGCAGTTCTTTCCATAGCGGATGGCTTCATTACGCACTGCGGCATGAATTCCGTTTCCGAAGCACTGTACTATGAAGTTCCGCTTGTTCTGTTTCCGCAGACAACCGAACAGGAGGCTGTTGCCGGCAGAACGGAAGAACTCGGAGCAGGCATCCGTCTCAAGTCCATAGAAGGCAAAGATATCAAGGAAGCACTCGAGACGATCATGAATGAGCCTTCCTATAAAAACAATGCGGTCCGCATTTCCGAAAGCTTCCGCGCATCCGGAGGGATCAAGGAGGCGGCAGCCTTCCTTGAATCACTCTCACGCTGAACCCATGAATGCAAAACCCGTCACGGCTGATGGCGGGTTATTTTGATGCCTTGAAGGCTTTTCTGACCTGGGCAAGAAAACGTTCTGCAGCAGGTGTGAATGTCTGGTATCTGTTCCAGATCAGGAACAGCCTGGTTTCAAGAAGCGGAGACAGCGGACGGAAGATCAGTCCGCTTTCAGGAGAAGTATTCACAAGATCACGGAAGGACAGCTGATATCCCAGACCCTCAAGGACAAACATCGATGCGTTGTAAGCAAGTCTGAACGAGCCCTCCAGACTAAGCTCCGCAAGACGTTCTCCACACCATCTGCCGATATCATTTTTCCAGCTCTGCTCAGAAGTCAATAACGGTATTCCGATCAGGTCATCAACAGTGACCGCATCTTTCGCTGCCAGAGGAGATGATTCCGGCATGATAACGCCCCAGATGTCCGGCTCAGGAAACGGAATGTATGAATACTTGCGGGTATCGGGTGTTTCGCACAGAACGGCAAAATCAAGCAGTCCCTTATCAAGTTTTTCCGTCACCTGTTCCGTATCGCCGCTCGTAATGTGATACTTCAGGCCGGGATATTTTTCTTTTAAAATACGTATCTCTTTTGCCAGACAGCGGATCTGATATGACTCGGCTAGTCCGAGATACAGTTCTCCTCCTGTTATATCGTCCAATGACAGGAATTCCCGCTCGATCTTGTCAGCCATTGTGACAAGGTCTTCAGCCCGGTCTCTCAGCAGAACGCCTTCATCCGTGAGGGAAATACTGAAGCTGTGGCGGATAAACAGTTTCTTTCCAAGCTCATCCTCCAGAGCCTTCATGGTTTTGGAAAGCGTAGGCTGCGTAACATGCAGGATCTCTGCAGCCCGCGTCATGTTTTCTTCACGGGCAACCGCAAGGTAATAACGAAGTGTCTTGATCTCCATATAACGTACTCCTGATATTCGATAATAGAATAACATGATATTCGATATAACAATTAGCAAAAGTTCTCCGGACACATCATAATATGTTTGCAGGAAGGGCAGGAATGAAACGATGAAAGAACCGGCAGTCAATATTACGGAAATACTCACGGATACAGGCTGCAGTCAGAAGCTCATTGACCGTGCTGTCAGCCTGCAGAAGTCAGGACACACCGAAGAGCTGATCAGATGTCTGAAGCTCTGCAGATGTGATCTGATGGAAGAACTTCATGAACAGTA
>DMBB01000115.1 GCA_003446295.1 Erysipelotrichaceae bacterium | reverse complement strand
TGCCTCCTTCTGAAATGATCATTTTCAGAAACAGGGAGAATCATAATACGGTTCTCCCTGCTGTTCTGTCAGAATCATTATATCTGCTTAAAGATACATTTTGAGTGCGTCAAAGATCATCTTTTCCGCTGTCTGATACTCATCACGGCATTGGACTGTGAAACCGTGGCTGGAGTGCAGGAAGCATTTTGCATATACCGGCACGCCGAGTTTCATCAGCCGCTGCGCATAGTCATGGTCTTCATCACAGAATGTGTCATTCTCGCAGAATATCATGACTGTCGGAGGCATTTTTGCCAGTACAGCATCATCAGCCAGCGCAGGAGACGCATACAGTTCTCCTCTCTGGTCCTCATCAGAGTACATTCTGTCGTAGAATTCACTCTTCCAAAGAGGAATGCGCGGATTGGAATCTCCGTTCCTCTTATCCTTTGCGGATCTGCTGAGATCAAGTCCCGGATAATCCAGGATCATGAGCGCCGGTACATGACCGCCTTCCATCAGAGCTCTTGTGATGATGGAAGCAGTGATGTTTCCGCCTGCACTGTGACCTGCAACTGCGATCTTTTGAGGA
Organism: Erysipelotrichaceae bacterium; assembly: GCA_003446295.1. The sequence continues at coordinate 9,945 of DMBB01000115.1, read as the reverse complement.
TCGATGCCCAGCTCTGCGGCATGCGCTTCATCGAAGCAGTACTGCATCACATCATAGGATGCATATACCTGACCGGGATAGCGCATCAGAGGTGCCGGAACATAGTCCACATCCAGCACTGCGATATTGCCGAGCTGGCAGAATTTCCGGGAGAAAACGATATCCTGATCCCTTCTGCCTTTGACGAATCCGCCGCCATGGAAGTTGATCAGCAGAGGAATCGTTTTTCCTTCACTGCCTTCCGGACGGTAGAAATGCACCAGAGTCTTTCCGACTGCAGTATCAATTTCGAAATCACGCTCTCCACCGGCGTGAAATTCATTCAGTCTTTCTGCAGGAAGTGATTTTCCTGCTCCGCTTTCAATAATTTCCTGAACGAGCTGCTGATCTTTTTCATCTACGACAAGTTCACGCCAGATCATAGTCCACCCCGCTGATTAAAGGAACAGAGAGAATACGAAGGACGCGATGATCAGGATCATACCGCCGCCGACACGGCTGGACAGCTGTGCGTAGGAGATCAGGTCAAGTCTGTTTGCAGCACCGAGGACTGCGATGTCACCAGAACCGCCTCTGTTCGCCATGCACAGACCGGCAGTAACAGCTGTATCGATCGGATAGAAGCCGACGAGTTTGCCGACGAGTGCTGAACCGATGATTGCACCGAGAACTACCATCAGAGCGATCACGATCGTTGAAGGACTGAGTGCTGCTGCCAGTTCACCGAGGTCGAAGTCGAAGCCCATAGCAACCATCATCATGATCGCAACTGTAGCACCGGCAAAGCTCTGAACGTTCTTTGCGGCAACTCTGAGTTTCTTCGGAACGATGCCTGATGCGGCAAGGATAACTGTGAAGATAATGACATATGCATAATAATGGATCGCTGCACCGGCAATTGTCGGGAGCACTTTCTTGGAAATGAAGCGGCCCATACCGTAGATTCCGCCCTGAAGCAGGAAGACTCCAAGATAATCGGAATTCTTGATCTTAACAACTTCTGTATCTTCTTTTGTCAGTTCCTGGTCAACAGGCATGATGTTCTTCTTGTCACCTGTCAGTTCCGGTCTTGCGTCACCGAGCTTGTTCAGCAGAGCGCCGGCAAGAATGCACATCAGGTTGGCGATCGTCAGAACGATGATCGCAAAGGAATAGTAACTGGCTGCGGGTTCACCGGTAACCTGTTCATAAAGCTGTGACAGCGGTACTGCACCAGCGCCGTTTCCGCCGCCCATGATCGGAAGAACATATTTGACGATCGCATCGATCGGCTTGACACCGAAGAGCAGAGCTGCTCCTACGCCAAGGATCATTGCACCGACAACACCGCCGAGAATTGACGGAATATAGCCGGCAAAGGATCTGATCAGGATCTTTCTGTCCAGTGAAAGGATCGATCCGACGATCAGGAAGACAATGAATGCTGTCAGAAGGTTGAAATCACCCTGGGCAATATCGCCTACCATAGTCACGTATTCTTCAGGAATCAGATGGAAGTACTGCATAACGGAAGTTCCGAAGAAGACCATCAGAAGTCCGCCGCCGATGTAGGTATTCCAGATCGGGAGCAGTTCTCCCAGTTTGTACAGTCCGATCGCAAGCGCACCGCACACAAACAGGAATGAAACAGAATCTGTACCGAGGACTCCGGTGTACATGCATACGAATGCGAATGCAAGGAATGCTAAGTACATCCACCACGGCATACCATAGAATTCTTTCAGCTCATCTACTAAGCTTTTCTTTTCAGACATATTTTCTCCTTTCCTAACAGAGTTTTTTTCTATCCCCTCTGTATTTCTATGTCTTTCTATACAAATTATAGAAAGGGCTTTCATCGAAGAAAAATACATATAAAGGTATGCCTTTCATACAAATTTTTCTATAAAATCCATATGAATTGCATATTTTAAGATCTGCACTGCTTTACTTTGGAAATATAAAAACCGGGAGATCGGCATTTGTGATCCGCCCGGTAAAGAGAACTGTATATTTTGATGCAGAACAGCGTATCAAAGCGTGATGGTTTCGACAGCCTTTCCTGCTCTGGGGCACTGACATGTGACCGTGACTGTGTCACCCGGATCGCCCTCAACGATCCAGCTGAGTTTTTTCTCGGACGGTGCCTGCTTTACAGTAGTGCCTCCGAGGCCCCAGCCGTATGTGGCTTTGGACCAGAAACCGTTCAGATGACCGATCTTCTGCTTTGCTTTTCCTTCGATGACGTCAGCACCGCACAGCTCTGCGGTTATTTCCTGTGCCCTGCCGATCTTGATCGCTTCTTTTGTAACATAGGTAGGCAGGTAGGCACTGTTGGCGATCGTCGTTTCGACCTTGAAATGCCTGCCTCCGAGCGGTGTGACCCGCGTATTTTTGTAATACAGGTGCGGGAGCGTCTTCATTTCCCTCAGCAGGAAACGCGTATGCTTTTCCACTTCCTGTGGAATATATCTGGGAGGAGCGTTCTGGATCACGTTCTTGTAATCAAAGCCTCCGATCTCCACTTCTCCGAGCTGAGGATGATCAAACTTCGTCCAGTTTTTGAATCCGACGCCGTCATTGTGTTCATCGATCCACTTCAGACGTTTCACGACCTGATCGACCAGTTCCTCATCGGTCGGATCTTTGCGCGGGCTGACATGCGGTGTTCCGGCTCTGACATCAAGATCCCAGGTCTCACAGGTGTAATTGATCAGTCCCATTCCAAAATAGCAGAAATCATCCATCAGGCCGAGGATCTCGCCTTCCCGCAGGCCCATATATTCATCCCTGACGTTCCAGCAGACATATCCGGTCTCTTCTGTCGCCATCCTGCCGATCGTCCTGTAAATCTTCATGTCATCCTGCTCAGCCTGCTTGCCGGATTTGTATCCCGGCGGATACAGGTACTGTCCGCCCATCGTATGGAAATGCAGGACGGTGCACAGGTTTTTATGTGCTTCCAGGAACTTTGCTATCGCCGCTGATTCCATATTGGAAAGCGCGTAGCTGCCGGCACCCCTCTGCCTGTTTTCCGGTGCCCAGCTGATCGGGAAGTTTCTGTTCAGGTCATTTTCAAACAGTGCCGGGGCACTGGTGATCTCTTCATCCGGATCATATTCCAGGATCGTTCCCTCGGAATACACATCGTAGAAGTCTCCCTCTGTGTCATCAGGAAGGCGCTTGATCATCATGCGCGGTTCATCCGGATTGATTTTGAATGCGCCGTTGGGATTCTTGACGCGCATCTGACGGATCACGCCGTCTCCGTCAAGATCCTCCGGCTGAAGTCCCGGCATCGGCTGTTCGAACGGATAATATCTCGGAACGCTTCTGAGCATCGTTGTTGTAGTCAGATACAGTTCAGAACCGTCCGGACTGATTCGCGGAATGCAGTACACGGTAGTTTTCTTCAGAAGCGATGCGACCGGTTCTTCCGTCAGATTGGCGAAGATCGTATCCAGGAAGTACATTGCGCAGCAGTTTCCCGTCACTTCTCCCGCATGGATATTCGCTGTTACGGCAAATCCCGGCTTGTCATCAAAAGATCCTGTAGAGGGATCTGTGATCTCAATCAGCCAGATCTCCCTGTTTTCCGGAGTCGTACCGATGGAGGAGAGTCTGCAGTATTCCGGAAACTCCTGTGCATACTGCTTCAATACTGATGTGATCTCATCATACTTAAAATAATGATCGTAGATTCCTTTTGCCTGATTCATATTGCTGTTCCTTTCTCAAGCTTTACGCAAGTTTCTGCTCTGCCGGCCCGCGGACAGTCTGCACTCAGTGCCTGCTGTTCCTGTGAACGCCCGGTGCGGAAGGTTCCATTGCTGCGGAGACCCTTTGAAGTCTGCAGTACTCAGGATGATTCTGAGCAAGCTTCTGCAGGAATTCAGTCAGTCCGCTGTGTTTGCAGCAATGGTCATAAACATATTGTGTTTTTATGAAGCTCCTCAAGCAGCATAAAAAATGAATGTTAAATCTATGATACCGAACAGCTGTGAAAATGTATATTTTCCAGTATTTATTTTCATTTTAATCCAGCGAATTTATCTGTTTTATACATGAAAGGAGTTTCATTCGACGGCACAAAAAAGTGATACATTTCTGTACCACTCAGTCGATCATTGTTCTGCTGATATGCGCTCCCAATGCACGAAGCTTATCATCGATCCTGTCATATCCGCGGTCGATATGGTAAACATCATGGATCTCTGTCGTGCCGTCAGCGATCAGTCCGGCAATGACGAGGCAGGCCCCGCACCTGAGATCTGTCGCCGTCACTTTGTCTCCGTATAATTGTGTAGGTCCTTTGATGAATGCGCTGCCGGATGTGAGCTCGATATTGGCTCCCATTCTCTGCAGTTCCAGACAGTGCTTGAACCTTTCCTTATAGATTGTATCCGTGACCTGGCTTGTGCCGTTTGCCTGTGTCAGCAGTGCTGTCAGCGGCTGCTGCAGGTCAGTTGCGAAGCCCGGATACGGCTTGGTCGTAACGTCGATCGGTTTGTACTGCAGGTCTGTTTTTCTGACAGTAATGGAATCGATGCCGATATCCATATCCGCGCCCATTTCCTGAAGCTTGCTGGTCAGACCTTCTATATGTTTCGGAATAACATTCATGATCTTCATCTCTTCCGCACATGCGGCAGCCATGATCAGGAATGTTCCTGCTTCAATACGGTCGGGAATGATCTCATGGAAGCAGCCGCTCAGTTCCCTGACACCGTCGATCGTGATGACATTCGTACCGGCTCCCCTGACATTGGCTCCCATTTTGTTCAGAAGTGTAGCCACATCAATGATCTCCGGTTCTCTTGCGGCATTCTCGATCGTAGTTCTGCCGTCAGCGTATACCGCTGCCATCATGATATTGATCGTTGCACCGACACTGGCAATGTCAAGGAAGATCTTGGCACCGCGCAGATGATCTGCCTGTATCGTATAGCAGCCTCTGTCATATTCAACAGTCGCACCCAGTGCTTCAAAGCCCTTGATGTGCAGATCGATCGGTCTGGGGCCGAGGTAGCAGCCTCCCGGCATTTTCATCCTGACATAGCCATACTTGCCGAGCAGCGCACCCATAAAATAGTAGGAAGCTCTGAGCTTTGTAACGACACTGTCATCCAGACTGACATTTTTCATATTTGTCGGATCAATGATCAGATGATCATTTGCTCTCTGGATCACATCAACATTCAGTATATGGAGGATCTCAGAGAGATTATCTACGTCAGCGATCTCCGGTACTCCGACGATCGTTACCGGACCATTGGCCAGAACTGCGGCCGGGATCAGCGCAACTGTTGCGTTTTTGGAACCCGATATCGTTACCGAGCCGTTCAGCGGTCTTCTGCCGCGGATTCTGATGATTTCCTGCATATATGCTCTCCCTCTGACACGATTGATGCCATCTCAAAAATATCTTCAACAATATGATCAGCGCCTGACTGATCCTGACGGAAACGGTCGTCCCGTCTGGCGATCACAGTCATGCCTGCCCGCTTCCCGGCAGTAATGCCGCGGCAGCTGTCTTCATAAACGATGCATTCCTCCGGAAGCACGCCCAGTTTTTCCGCCGCAGTCAGATAGATATCCGGTGCGGGTTTCGGCGGGAATTTCTCATCTCCGCTGAGGATCACGTCATAACAGTCCGTGATGCCGATACGGTCCAGCACCTCATGTACCGTGTCCCTCGGTGAAGAGGAACAGACTGCCATCAGGAATCCCTGATCATGGAGTCTGTGCACGGTTTCCGGAACACCCGGAAACACAAGGTCTGCCGGGTCCATCGGATGCTCGGTCCCGAAATACCGTTCATTTCTCCGGATCAGTTCGTCCCGGGGGATCTTTCCTCCTAGGAGTTCATACAGGATGCTGTAAGTCTCGTCCATCGTTGTTCCGAGGATCTTCCAGACAGACGCATCATCACCTGTGTATCCGTATTCCCGCATCCATTTGATCGTCCCGTTCATATACCACGGTTCACTGTCAAACAGGATGCCGTCCATATCAAATAGTATCGCTTTGATCATATCCGCCTGTATTTTACTGTATTTCCCTGTATTCGCCAAGGAAAAACCATGACCGTTGAAACACAGCATTCTGCAGGATCAATAATGACAGGAAACAATATGATGATCCTTCAGATACTGTTTCACACTGTCCCTGCAAAGTAGTTCAGCTTCCCTGACACGGTCCAGTGAATAGGAACTGCGTGTATACAGATCACGGTCACAGTATCCGGGATGGCACATGATCTCAATATCTTCATTCTGATGTTCTTCCAGGATCCTGAACAGGCATTCCTCCGTTGCGGTCTCTCCATAGAATCCGGAAATAAACTTATACGATCCGTAATTTCTGAGTTCAAGCCCGTATTCCTTTCCGAGTTGTTTTGCAATCCCGGTCAGCTGATCGGTAAATGTATGGACGTGGTGATGGGAATCGATATGTGTAGGCATGCGTCCGAACAGCTCAATGAAGCGTTCGATCTGTGCCTTCCATTCCCTGTAGAGTTCATCACTATCAAATTCACGGACTCTGACCTCTTTGTTTTTGTAGAAGAAGCCGTTTTCATCTGCCAGGGTTTTGTTTTCCGTCAGAGGTCTTCCGGAGCTGAGGACCAGATGCACGCCGACCCCAAGATCAGGGCAGTCCTTCACCAGCTCGGCTGCTTTTTCAATATAGTTTTCATTGCACATCGCTGTCGTTGACCTTACGATACCGTTTCTGTAAGCGTCAATGATGCCGTAGGTGTTTCCGAGCGTGTAGCCCAGATCGTCTGCGTTCATGATCAGTTTCATTATCGTCTCACTTCCCAGGACATGATATCCCTGTTTCTGTTTTTATTATGCCACAGCAGCCGGCCTGATTCTGCAGATAATCCTGCTGTAAAGCGCAATCCTGTTTACAAAAAAGAGAAACATCTGACTTTCAGCACTCAGCCGATAGCAGATACTTCCCCTTTTTAACAATTCATGATCATTCAGCAGATCTGACCGATATTGTCGTCCCGTTCCGGATCATCAGCGACTGAGATCTCCTGCTCTTCCAGACCGAAATATTCGTTCAGGAAAACGCCGATTCCGTCTTCATCATTTGACAGTGTAACGAAGGAAGCTACTGCCTTCACACGTTCATCGCCGTTCGCCATCGCAACACCGACATAGTCACGGATCATATCAAAATCATTCATGGCATCTCCGAACGTCATCAGTTCTTCCGGTTTCAGATCCATATGTTCCAGCATCAGCTGAATTCCTCTGGATTTCGACAGCTCGGGATTCACGCATTCCAGCAGGATCGGAGCAGAACGGAACGTATGGTACAGCGGTGAAGGAGGAAGCGTCTCATAATGACTGACGATCCTGTCCATTTCTTCCTTGTCCGCAATGACCAGCAGTTTTCCCATCTCTTTATCAATATAGCCAGAGAAATCATCCTGAATAAATTCAAAACGATTGCTGAGGGCGATCCTTCTGGCCTTTTCATCATCGATCATCGCTTTGAATGTTTCTCCCTCATACATGCCGATATTATAATCAAACCCTTCCAGGTCCTTCTGGATCTGCGGGATCGCCAGACCGCTGAGTCTGAGTACCGATATCATTTCTCCGGTACGCATATCCATCACACTGCCTCCGTTGAATCCCATGATCAGGGCAGTATCATCTTCCAATCCCCATTCCTTCAGCAGATGCTTCACTGCATACGGAGAACGTCCGGTCGCTATCCCGAACAGAATCCCCTTATCTTTCAGCTTTCCGATCGCTGTTCTTGTCTTTTCTGTCACTTCATGATTGCTGTTCAGCAATGTCCCGTCAATATCCGCAAGGATCAGCTTGATCTGTTTTTTCATATTTAGGCCCCTTTCCTGCATAAAGAATCGTATCAGAAAAATACCTGTGCTGAAAACCAGCTGATTTCTTTTTCTGCTTCAGAGCTTCTCAACGAAAAAAGCTGCCGTTTCAGACAGCTTTCTGCTTTGAAATGATCGGATAATTAAGCCTTGTCAGCAGATCCGAAGAATGTTGTGACCATGTCAACAACTTTCTCTGTGATTGCATCAGCACCCGGTTTCAGGAGTTTACGAGGATCGTAGCCCTTGCCTGCACGGTCTTTGCCAGCTTCGATGTAAGCTCTTGTAGCTTCAGCAAATACGATCTGCAGGTCTGTGTTGACGTTGATCTTGGAAACGCCGAGTGTGATAGCTTTCTTGACCTGATCCTGAGGGATACCGGAACCGCCGTGGAGAACGATCGGCTTGTGTCCGATAGCTTCATCGATTTCGCCCAGACGTTCGAAGTTCAGTCCTGCCCAGTTCGCAGGATATACACCGTGGATGTTGCCGATGCCTGCTGCCAGGAAGTCAACACCGAGGTCAGCAACTGCCTTGCACTCTGCAGGGTCAGCCAGTTCGCCGTTGGAAGTAACGCCGTCTTCTGTTCCGCCGATACCGCCTACTTCGCATTCAACGGATACGCCTTTGGAATGAGCGAGTTCAATGATTTCCTTTGATTTAGCAATGTTCTCTTCGATTCCATAGTGGGAGCCGTCGAACATAACGCTTGTGAATCCAGCTTCGATGCAGGCTTTTGCGCCTTCATATGTGCCGTGGTCAAGATGCAGAGCAACCGGAACAGTGATTCCCATGAAATCATGGAGATCTCTTACCATGTCAACAACTGTCTTGTAGCCGCCCATGTATTTAGCTGCGCCTTCGGAAACCTGCAGCATAACAGGGGAATTAGCCTTCTGAACGCCAGCAAGAATAGCTTTTGTCCATTCCATGTTGTTGATGTTGAAAGCACCAATCGCATAGTGGCCTTCATGAGCCTTTTTGACCATTTCTGTAGCACTTACCATTACCATAATGAAATATCCTCCTAAGATAAAGTGTTCGTACTGTAATTTTATCGTATTTTAGACTGATTGTTAAGAAGATATCATGCTTTAGTCTTCTGATTTCAGCTCGAACAGCATGTCTCTGAGTTCAGCTGCACGTTCGAAGTCAAGGATCCTTGCGGCTTCTTTCATTTCCTGTTCAATACCTGCAATCATGGCGGCTTTGTCCTGTTTTGACATCTTTGACTTGCGCTTCAGATAGTCTGCAGCCATAGCCTTGGTCTCTTTGCCGCGTATCGCTTCCTCCACCGGTTTGATGATCGTTTTGGGCACGATATTGTGTGCTGTATTGTACGCTTCCTGGATGCCGCGCCTGCGGTTGGTCTCATCGATCGCGAACCTCATGGATTCCGTGATGTTGTCCGCATACATATAGACTTCACCGTTGGCGTTTCTGGCTGCACGTCCGATCGTCTGGATCAGTGATCTCTGAGATCTCAGGAATCCTTCTTTATCTGCGTCCAGAATGCAGACAAGCGATACTTCCGGAATATCAAGACCTTCTCTCAGCAGGTTGATGCCGACAATGACATCCACTTTGCCAAGGCGCAGATTTCTGATGACTTCCGTTCTCTCCAGTGTCTTGGTCTCATGGTGCAGATAAGCGACCTGATAGCCTCTTTCCTTCAGATATGCGGTAAGATCTTCCGCCATGCGGACTGTCAGCGTTGTGATCAGCACACGCTCATTGCGGGCGATCCGCTTGTCGATCGCCTCACAGATGTCATCTACCTGTCCGTGCGTCGGCTTGACTGTGATCTTGGGATCCAGAAGTCCTGTCGGACGGATGACCTGTTCAACGACCTGATGATCGACCTGATTCAGTTCATAATCTCCGGGTGTAGCCGAACAGTAAATGACCTGATTGATCATTCCCTCGAATTCTTCAAAGCGCATCGGTCTGTTTTCCAGCGCAGAAGGCAGACGGAAACCATACTGAACAAGTGTTTCCTTTCTCTGTCTGTCTCCGTTATACATACCTCTGATCTGCGGCAGCGACGCATGCGACTCATCCACAAAGATCAGATAATCCTTCGGGAAATAGTCAAACAGATTCCA
>DMBB01000353.1 GCA_003446295.1 Erysipelotrichaceae bacterium | reverse complement strand
CCAGATTATTACTGATATCCACATAACCATTCTCCAGATATGTATACAATTCTTTCCGGTTGTTATTGTAATAATTCACTGCTTTCTTCAAGGCAGTATTCATTCCCGGCTCTATGGATTCGATGTGCCTGTTCAGTTTCTCTATACAGTTCAGATAATAGGGCTTGTTTCTTTCCTGTCTGATCCGCTCTGCTGTATATTTCTTCTTTCTGAACTTGTCCTCATGGTGGAACAGCTTTCCCATCAGTTCCAGAGTTTTATATGCAGGACTCTTTTTTGATTCACCATCCGGCAATCCCGTCAGACAGTCATTGAAATACCGCCGCGCATGTACCATACAGCGCTGCACTCTGATTCCCTGCTGGGGCAGCGAATCATATCCGGAATACGCATCGCAGATAACATACCCGTTGTATTCTTTCAGAAGATCCTTTGTCTCTTTTGTGCTCCTGGTGTCACTGAAAGAGTAAATATAGACTGGTGGCTCCCATAAGCTTGTAGTGTAGACAAACATATAGCACTTCGTCTTTTCGTCGTTGATCACCTGCAGAGGCGTTTCATCGATGTGTATGACATTTACTTCTGTATGAAGCAGCTTTTCAAACAGTTTGTCATACAAAGGCTCCAGCAGTTCCGTACTTCTAGCTGCCCAGTGACAGATATCAGCTTCCGAAATGATAAAGCCTTTCTGATTCAGATATTTGCTGTACCTGTAGAACGGAACACCCAATTCGTATTTCATGACAAGAATGTTCGCTGCCAGTGATGCAGTCAGCGGCGAATGCGGAAAAGGATCTGCACTGCAGTCTGCTTCATAAATGTGCTCTGAATCTCTGTATTTGTTTCTGAGGACCCGCTTCACTTTGAATGATCCCGGTATATATTCCAGCTTGTATGTTTCATCCTGACCGAACAGTTTTACATTCTCTTTCGATATACCATTGGCTTCAAAGTCATAATCTACGATCACATCATCTTCTTCGCCGCGGTATGCTTTCTTCAGCTGATCCAGAAATGTCTCTGATGGCGACCGCCGCTTCTTTTTCTCTCTGACAGTTTCAAATTCATTGATGATCCGATCTTCCTCTTTCAGTTTTTCTGTTTTAGGCAGGAAAGGCCGTATTTCTGCTGCGCGCTTTTCCTTTACCACTTCCTCGTATTTTGCGATCAATTGTTCCATGCGCATTCGCATATCTCTGAAAGAGACCTGCAGGTCTTCGATCTCTGATGTTTTTTCAGCTATGATCCTGTCCTTCTCGATCAGCTGTCCCTGTGCTTCAAGCACCAGCTTTATGAGTTCTTCCTTGCTCATGTTATTCAGATCGCTATTCATAATCTGATCACCCCGTTATCATAATTGAAATGTTGTTTGAGCAGTGAGATCTGTTTCCTGTTGAGATGTCCTGTATAGGCACAGCTGCCGATCTTCAGGACAGGAATATCCGTAAGCAGCCGTCTTTCCGGCTCGCTAAAGATACTTAGATCGAAAACATCTCTGAAAAGCACCAGCTTATCGACTCCCGGAATAAATGAGATCTTATCCGGCTCGATCAGTCCTTCTTCTGTGATCTTTCCGATATACCTCTGCTCAGATACAGGATAGCCTTTCTCTCTGGAATAGTGAGAAGTAACAGCGTAAAGATAATAATTATCTCTGATCTGCTTCACAGAAGTTCCTTTTGTATGGTGCTTTTCGACCCAGTCCGGATAAACCTTTTTCATATTATATATTATACACTATGTTCATTAATAAAAACCGCTTATTGTGATCTTTTCGGTCTTTTCAGCGGTTCTATCGTTTTCAATATCAAACTGAGCTGAGATGAGGTGATCCTGATGTTTTTCTCCGCTTTCGGGAAAATGAATCTATATCCGTCAAGCCGGTTCTGATACAGCCATATATTTCCTTTTTCTATTTCTATGATTTTTACCTGTCTGGCATTCCTTGAAAAGAAAATAAACAGACTGTTGAAATGATCTGCTTCAGGGAATGAAGTATAGATCAGGTTTGTCAGTGAAGCGATCCCCTTACGGAAGTCAATTACCTGGTTGTACAGATAGATCGTCTTATCAGGAAACACTACCATAACCGCAATATCTCCATGACTTCACGCAACTGGTCCGGCTGAAACTCCAGAACTGCATCTTTATACATGAGCCGTATTCCCTGGGTGCTGCGGGCTGGATCATATTCTGTCGGTATACTGATCGCGTTATGATCTTCACTGATCATAATGAATGATCCACAATCACTTTCTTCAGCAGTGACAGCAGGCTGGCTGTTTGTAAAATCCCGATACTGTTTCAACCATCTTTTGAATGTTGAAATCGGAATTTCATGACTGGCAGCGTATTTTCTCTGACTCGTTCCAAGTGTATTCGACAATCTTATGAATTCTTTTACATGAGCTTCTTTATCCGCTGGCATAAACTTCTTGTATATGGCTCTCATCATTATCACTTCCTGTAATAACGATATCGGTTTTCGAATCTACCATATAGTAGGGAAATCTTTAGTGCTTAC
>DMBB01000215.1 GCA_003446295.1 Erysipelotrichaceae bacterium | reverse complement strand
CGACGATGTGCTGTACGTCGTGTCAACCTCACAGCCAAGAACCATGCACTGCTGATCACATCACGCAACGTGTTTTCTGCTGCGGCTGGCGCACGGCAATATTCATTGCATCGCTTTATACGCATTCCAGTTACGATTATGTCTATTAAATGATTATTTACGCAACAAGCAGATCTCATGCTGCAGAACTGTTAATGATCAAAGGAATATCGATATGTTTTATTGCTTACTTGTTAATTATTTAACAAGTTTGTATATAACCTGTTAGTATATATATCTGTCTTTTTGATGAATATTCTGTATAGACCGACTTACCGATTATGTTTGGTGTTCAGTAATATAGTAAGAATTGATATACGGGATTTAAGTCAATGAATCCCCTTTCTAGGATTGCTGCAGGTAACGAAAAACGCCTGATTGATCCAGGCGTTATGCGATATGTTTGAATATGATCTGCAGTTATTTCTGATTCTCAGCCAATGAACGATGAGACACGTTGCGGGATACAAGTTCATGCATCGGTTCATCAGGGAATGTAATCAGACCGCCCTTCCCATTTGCCAGCTTCAGAATGTCCTCAGCGTCTTCATAATAAACATCCGGGTCTGTTTCAGCCGCAAACTTGTACGGGATGACATATAACGGGATCCTGTATTCTCTGGGATCATCCTTGGCCGCTGTTTCTACATGCGGCATCAGCATGGCGATATCAACTTCATCCTGGCGGTCATAGAGCTGGATAAACGGAATAAATACGAATGAAACATCATCATCCAGTTCTTCTTCAGCACTCTCTTTATTCATTCTTTTGGCGAGAAAGCCTGATGCAAAGCCTTCTCCGCAGCAAATTGCAATTCTCAGCATAATACCTCTTTTCTTTCAGTGCAGAACTGTCATGAACGTTTGCACCGCTGTAATGATTATATAGAACTTATCCGTATGTTTTCAATGATCAACTTGGACATGCTGAGAGAAGAAAATCGGTATTCATGGTCAAAAACACCGTTTTGTGCAGAATTCAGAAACAATAACATTGTTATTGTATACAAATTATAAGATTATTAATCGTTATAATAGAAAATGAAGACTGAGTGCGATCATTACCTGACCGATATAATACAGGGTAAGATTCGTGATGCGGAGAGAGAATTTTGTTGTTTTCCCGAATGTATTGAAGATCAGTACGATGTCACTGAGCGTAAAGAATACAGCCCCTATCGCGTACGTGACTCTGAATGCATCAGGAACAGCCAGAGCGTTGCTGAAGGCAATGCAGGTCATTATGATCACAGCGCCAAGATAGAATACGCCGAATACCTTGTAAGCGATGTTCACTTCCATCGTTTTGAAAATATAGGCAAGCAGAGCAGCTGCGATCAGCGCACCGATGACTGTCGGTACCATAGGACCATCGCTTAACGGTATGATCGCTTTCAGATAGAGGATATGGCCGATCAGAAATGCCAGAATACCGGTCAGAAATATCTTTTTGCCGTTTTCAGGATAAACAAATCTCAGATTGAGCAGGATATCCCCTGCCATTCCGAAGATCAATCCTATGACGATCGTCCGGATGATCGGCTGTTCACCGTTCTGTACCCATGCCAGAACACCAATCAGAACAAACATGAGCGAGGCAAGTCCTTTCTGGAAGACCGCTGTTTTATAATTCTCTTCATGTTCTGTTTTGATGAAGAATGCCTGAGTGATGCAGCCTGCTGCGATCAGCAGATAGTTGATAAACATATGTGAAACCTCCGTCATAAAAACACAGCCTGATCTGTGATATTACGGCTGTGCTTTTATTCAATTCAATTATTTTTCTTCTTCTTTGACTGTCGGTGAATCAACAGCATTCTTCTTGACGCTCTCAATTCCGTTCAGGCAGCTCTTGATCGATTTGTAGCCTTCACTGGCACCGATGTTCTGTCCGTTCTTTGCCTTCAGGCGGAAACGGAACTCACCCTTTTTATCTGTATAAACTTCGAATTTCGGGCATTTCTCAACAGCGAAGCCTTCTTTTGTCTGATCTTCTACCGGAGCGATCGGAGCATTCTTCTTAACACTCTCAATGCCGTTCAGACATGATTTTTCAGAAGCATATACTTCAGATGAAAGGATGATCTCACCGTTGCCGGCTTTCAGATTGAATTTTGTGCCGGTCTTGGTCTGTTTGACAGCAAATTTTCCCATGATGATTACCTCCATTAATGGTTTCTTGATTTCATTATAATTGATAATTTTCAATTTTGTGAAACTTTGCATGAAACTTTATATGAGTTATGCGGACAATATGAAAACAGACAGCATTCCCCACTGAGATACTGTCTGTTACCGCTTTTTCTGATCCTTTTTGAAGGAGATCTCAGGCAGATCATCGTCTCTGCTGCCTGGATGAAATCCCGCATATGCATCAAACAGCTGCCTGTTCTGCACGTGTGTATAGATCTCGGTAGTTCTGATGTCCGAGTGTCCGAGCATTTCCTGAATGCTTCTGAGATCCGCGCCGCCCTGAAGCAGATGCGTTGCATAGCTGTGGCGCAGCTTATGCGGCGTCAGATGCTTCCGGATACCTGCTTTGCCGCATTGCTCGTTCAGCAGAAGCTCAACTGAACGTGCAGTGACTTTTCTGCCGAACCGGTTGATAAAAAACAGGTTTGTTTTCTTTTCCAGATATACGGGACGAACGATATCCTTCCATTTTTTCAGAATATCCATAGCCCCGTCAGGGATCGGTACAAGACGTTCTTTGTTGCCCTTTCCCAGTACTCTCACAAATCCGGTCTCCAGATTCACACGGTTGATGGTCAGGCTGACAGCCTCGGAAACTCTGAGGCCGCAGGAATAGATCATTTCCAGGATCGCATGATGGAGGATATCATCCGGTACCTGATCATCAAATGAAGCCATCAGCAGATCGATCTCATCCTTTGTCGCAAACACCGGCAGCTTCTTTTTTCCATGGTGTACTTCCACATATTCAGCCGGATTTTCTGCGTCGATCCGATACTGCAGAAATGAATGGAATGAACGGATGCTGGCTGCCATTCTGGATATGCTGGTACTTTCCTTATAAGCAGATTCTTCATGCAGAAAGTCTTCGATGTGCGTGCTCTGAATATCATCCGTGTCCATCACGTCATGCTTCTGAAGCCAGGCAATATACTGCTTCAGATCATTGCAATAAGAGGATATCGTTCGCTGTGACATCCCCTTGTTTATCGTTATATCAGTTGTGTATTCCTGATAAGCTTCCAACAGTTCCATAGTTATTTCAATATCTCACTGGCTCTGACCAGCTTTGCGCCTGTGATCTCTTTGTTCAGTTCCTTCAGTACCTGAGAAGTTTCCATCTTTGCTTCATCAATGGGATTGAACAGATCCAGCTGGGAGATCATCGCAGCATCCGAAGAAAAATCAGATACGGATATGCCGAGCAGACGTACCGGTTCATCATCCCAGTTGCTGTCAAACAGCGTCATAGCCTGGACAAACAGATCATCTGCTTTAAAGATCGGATGATCCAGCTTCACAGACCGGTCAGCTGATGTGAAATCAAAGTAGCGGATCCTGATCGAGAAAGAATAGCCAGCCTTTTTATGATCGATCAGACGTTTGCTGAGTTTTCTGGAGAGTGTTCTGAACAGTCCCCTGATCTCATCATAATCCGTAATATCCTCAAGCATCGTTTCGGAAACACCCATGGACTTGGCATCATATTCCGTTACGATCGTCCTGTCATCATAACCGTTTGCCCTTCTGATGACTGTCTCGGTATTTTTGCCGAATACCGGTCTCAGCATGGAAGGATCCTTGATCAGCGCAAGATCACCGATCGTATGTATGCCCATCTCTTCCAGGATCGGCACTGTTTTATTGCCGACGCCGCGCATGTCTGCGATCGGCAGAGGCCAGAGCTTGTTTTCAACTTCGCGGATCCTCAATACCGTAATGCCCATCGGTTTCTTCATGTCGCTGGCCATCTTTGCCAGGAACATATTCGGACCGACGCCGATGGAACAGGACAGACCGAGTTCATTGAATACACGCTTCTGTATTGTTACGGCAAGATCCAGCGGGTACTGAAACTTCCTGATGGCTTCCGTCATATCCGCGTAGCATTCATCTATGGACGCCTGTTCGATCAGATCGGTATAGCTCCGGATGATATTCATGAAATCCTCTGAGAGCTCTCTGTACCAGTTAAAATGCGGGGATACGATCTGCAGCTGCGGACAGAGCTTCAGCGCTTCAGCAACAGGCTGGGCGCTGTGCACGCCGAATTTGCGCGCTTCATAGGATGCTGTGGAAATAACGCTTCTTCTTGTCTGTCCCGAAACTGCGATCGGCAGTCCTTTCAGAGACGGATCCAGCAGTACTTCCGCATTGGCAAAGAAAGCATTCAGGTCGATATGAAAATATACATGGGCCATATCAGCTCTGATTCCTCTCATACAGCTCACGTGCGGCAGCCTTGGCTGTTTCACTGAGTGAGCCGGATGATATGACAGCCAGCTGTTCTATGATCTCGTCATAGCAGAGCTGTTTTACGTAGGTATGGGTACGGTCGCTTTCCTCATGCTTGCTGACAAAATAATGGCTGGCTGCACATGCTGCAACCGGTGCAAGATGCGTTACAGCGAACACCTGACAGTCTTTGCCAAGAGAGCGCATTTTAAGCCCGATAGCGGTCGCAACCGGTCCGCTGACTCCTGTATCGATCTCGTCAAAGATGACCGTCTGAATGCCCTGTAAATGCGTAAATATGACTTTTAAGCCAAGCATCAGCCTGGACAGCTCACCGCCGCTGGCTGTTTTTGCAAGCGGACGCGGCTGTTCACCAAGGTTCATGCTGACAAGGAATTCCACGTCATCGATCCCGTCCGGACCCGGCGTTCCGTTTCTGATCTCGGTCTTGAACACAGCGTTGGGAAGGATCAGATCCTTCAGGTTGGAAGCGATCTGAGCGTCCAGTCTGCCGCAGCCTTGTTTCCTGATATCAGACAGTCTGCGCGCAAGCACAAGATATGCATCATATGCTTTGCTGATCTTTCTGTCGATCTCTTCCAGATATTCATTTCTGTGCGAGATCATTTCGATCTGCTCATTGAGTTCGTCTTTTCTGGCAAAGATATCCGCGATCGTTCTGCCGTATTTATGCTTCAGCTTCTGGATCTGATACAGACGGGATTCCATTTCGTTGATATCTTCTTCTGACAGATCCATCGCATCAAATGCCTGTCTGATGTTTTCAGCTGCATCATCGATCGCGTAATAGCTGTCGTTGAATGCTGCCTTTGCGTCTTCCAGATCCAGTTCATCCGAAAGCGTCTGAACGCTCTTGTTCAGATCGTAGAGCGCACTGCTGATGCTGCTGTCATATATCTCAAGGATCCTGCTGAGTTTTTCAAAGGATGATTTGACAGCCTTATACTGTTTTTCCTTTGCCTCAAGTTCTTCATCCTCATGAAGCTTCAGGTGTGCGGATTCGATCTCATTGACCTGATGACGGAAGAAATCCAGATCGCTTTCGTCATAGTGCTCCTTCAGCATCTTCTGTTTTTCGCTTTCCAGGTTATGGTAAACACGCCATGCATCCTGTGTCTGCTTCAGCAGTTCAGAATCAGCCAGATATTCATCAAGCAGTCTGATATGGCATGATGTGTTGAGCAGATACGCATTATCACGCTGATTATGAATATCGATCTCAGTGCTCAGCAGTTCTCTCAGCATGCCCAGTGTAACAACACGATGGTTGATCCTGGCTGTTGATTTGCCGGCAGATGTGATCTCTCTTGTACAGATGACAACATCATCCGTATCAAAACCTGCTTCAGACAGAACAGATAAAGCCTGCGTGTTTCCGCTGAAGTCGAACGTGCCTTCAATGATCGTCCTGTCGCATCCGGAAGATACCATAGAACTGTTTGCCTTTTCACCGCACAGCAAAGAGATGGCGTCGATCAATATCGATTTGCCTGCTCCTGTTTCACCGGTAAAAGCACTGAATCCTTCATTGAAATCAAGGTCCAGTTCATTGATGAGAACAAAGTTTTTAATATAGAGATGCTGGATCATAAACTACTTTCTAGGCGGTCAGGCCATTGATCATATCATACAGTGTATTCAGATCGATCCCCTGCTGTTTTCTCAGTCTGTTGACGGAGCCCTGTGAAACATAGCAGTCATTGATACCGATCCTGCGGATATCGATGTTCAGTCCGTTGTCACAGCAGTATTCAAGGATCGCTGTGCCGAGTCCTGATGTTTTCATATCGGTTTCGTAAATGATGACCGGCTGTCCGTGCTCTGCCAGATTCCTGATCATCGCTTCATCGAGCGGCTTGAAGAACCTGCAGTTAATGACTCTGACAGGCATTTCATTGATCTGCATTTTGGCAGCGATGACTTTCGCATCTGGTCCGTAAGCGAGAACACTGATCTTGTACTGATCGGGTTCATAGACCGTTGTCCATGAGCCGATCTCAACCATTTCACCGATCTTCTTCCGGCTGATCTCCATCTCCCCTCTGGGATAACGGATCGCAAACGGATGATCCTGATGGAATGCCGTGTACAGCAGATCTTCCGCTTCATCCGCATCCGCCGGCTGGGCGATGATCATATTCGGCAGAGGTCTTAAGATGCCGACATCAAAAACACCGTGATGCGTATCTCCGTCCGCGCCGACGAGACCTGCACGGTCTATGCCGATCACGACAGGCAGATCCATTCTGCAGATATCATGATTGATCTGGTCATAAGCCCGCTGCAGGAATGAGCTGTAAACAGACACAAACGGACGCTTGCCGCTGTTTGCAAGTGCTGCGGCGAATGTTGCCGCATGTTCTTCCGCGATGCCGCAGTCAAAGCTGCGGTCCGGGTATTTCGCAAAGAAGTGTTCCAGTGCGCTGCCGTTGATCATAGCAGGCGTGATCGCTACGATATCCGGATTCCTGTCCGCAAGCTTCAGAAGCGCATCGGAAATGATCCCTGACCACGAACGGAAGCCCTGAGGCACTTCATGCAGAGGTTTGCCTGTTGCTACATTAAACGGCCCGACACCGTGCCAGTAGCCTTCTATATCTGTCTCACAAGGCGTATAGCCTTTGCCCTTCTGTGTGATGACATGCACGACACACGGGTCATCATGCTGGCGGGCAACCGAAAGAACACGGATCAGGTCTTTTATGTTGTGACCGTCTACCGGTCCGAGGTAATCCAGGTTGAATTCTCCGAAAATGCCTTCATCGACGACATTTTCCCTGACTGCGTCTTTGACGTTTTTCAGTCCGGAATATACAACGCGTCCCACCTCGCTCTGCGTGAGCGCGTTCTTCATGTTGATCTTCAGGTTCGTATAGCTCTTTGCGGAACGCAGCCTTGCAAAGCCCTTTGTCAGGGCACCGACATTCCGCGAGATCGACATATTGTTGTCATTGAAAACAATGATCACTTTGCGCTTCTCGGAACCGATCTGGTTCAGAGCTTCAAGTGCCATGCCGCTCCCAAGAGCCCCATCCCCGATCACAGGGACGACTTCATAATGTTCATGGTTCAGATCCCTTGCCACAGCCATTCCCAAAGCCGCTGAAAGTGAAGTGGAACTGTGTCCCGCTTCCCATACATCATGAATGCTCTCACAGCGCTTCTGGAATCCGCTGATTCCCTGGAACTGTCTCAGTGTAGGAAACTGGGCAGCTCTGCCTGTCAGGATCTTATGTGTATAGCACTGATGACCGACATCAAAGAAAACTTTGTCTGTCGGAGAATCAAACACATAATGGAGCGCGATCGTCAGTTCGACCACACCCAGATTACTGGCAAGATGTCCGCCGGTTTTGGAAATACTGCCGATTAGATAAGTCCGGATCTCAGCCGCAAGCTGTGTCAATTCACTGATACTCATGTTTTTCAGGAACGACGGGTCCTGTATCTTTGTAAGATCCATAAAACCTCCTATTTACTGCGTGACTGTATCCCCTTTAATACTCCTATCAATGAATCACTGCTGAAATCACGGAATCCCCTGATCTTGTCTGCCGCGAGATCATACAGTTCATTCATTGTTTTTACCGCTTCATCAATCCCCATCAATGAAACACTTGTTACTTTTTCATTCCGCTCGTCGGAATTGGATTTGCCCAGCTCATCAGCTGTCTTTGTAGCGTCAAGCACATCATCCTGAACCTGGAAAGCAAGACCGATCAGGTCTCCAGCCTCATGCCAGGCTGCTGTTTCTTCTCTGTGACCGCTCAGTACGGCACCGATCATCAAAGGCGCGCTGAGCAGGCATCCTGTCTTGTACTTATGAACCTTTTTCAGTGCATCCCAATCCGTTCTGCCTGTTTCTTCAGCCATATCCAGGCATTGTCCGTAGACCATGCCCTCCGGACCTGCCAT
>DMBB01000178.1 GCA_003446295.1 Erysipelotrichaceae bacterium | reverse complement strand
TCTCCATGTCCTCATCAAAGTTGATGAACCCGCCGGGCATTGCCCAGTCATGGATGAACGGATGATCCTTCCGCTTTACCAGAAGAATCTTCAGTCTGGCATCTGATACCGTCATCAGAATCATATCGACTGTATTGCTTGGTCTTCTGTAGCGGTTTTCATCATAGTCAGCCAGAAATTCTTCAAGTGTCTGTCCTTTTTCATTTCTTAATGACATGTTCATCTCCGTATAGTCATTTTGACTATATAAATCATAAGCAATGCAATAAAGTATGTCAAACAGAAAAAAAAGAGAAATTATTTCTTTCTCTTCATTCTTGTATATTTTCTGCCGAGATTGATCTGCAGGAATTTCATCAGATGATCCTTGTTTTCATTTGCGAATTCAAGAACCTTTGTCGTATACTCATCCGGCTTGTCCTTTTTCTGGGATTTGACCATGAAATATACTTCAACAGTATTCTTCTTGTAGGAGTAGTCATAGGCAGTCACTTCATTCCACGGATAGAACTTGCCGACAGAGACCATTCCCTCTTCGCCGACACCGTCACGCAGCGCCATGAATGCTGTAACGCCAAGGAATGTGAAGGCGATTCTCGCATAGTCATACATGGTATTCTGGGAAGCGTTCAGCACCAGGGATACAGCTGTGAGAACACCAAGCACAAGAACCATGATACGCAGATAGCTCCACTGCTGGTCATGGATCATGATCTTTCTGTGGACTCTTGACCACCTGTAGAACATGACGACGGATGCGACTCCGAAAATCACGGAAATGATGATATTCATCGTATTGCTCATATATACGTTACCTCTCAATCGCAGATTGCAGATACCATTATACCTTGTTTTCATGATGTTATCATCTTAAAATTTTGATGATGAAATACACCGGAACAAGACTGATCGCATGCGATCTCGATCACACACTGCTCAATGAATCAGGCCTGCTTGACAGGAAACAGGAAGAGACCCTGCGCAGACTCAGAAACCAGGGAATTCTGATTGTCATTGCCTCGGGAAGACCGCTCTACAGCATTCAGAGAATCATACCGGATGGCCTGTATGATTATGCCGTATGTGATAACGGAGCGCATGTTTACGATGCAGGCAATAAGACTGATCTTTACAGAACCCTTCTTTCAAATGAAGACAAACAGATTCTTCTTCATCAGATGAAACGCAGACATGTTCTGCTTGCCGCAAGCAATGACTCAAAGTTCATTTACTATTGCCAGAGAGAAGACAAACGGTTGTTTGATCTCTATCAGAATACCCGCAGGCTTGCCGGACGGCTGATCGGCCGCGATCCGTATCTTTATGACATCATTCCTCAGCCGGAAGAAACACTGAGCTACCCCTGCGCCAAGTTCTGCTTTGCCTCTGTTCCCTTTGCGCTGCGCTCTCTTGCGGCATCTCTTGATCCTGCCCGGTTTTCCCCTGCCTTTGTCAGCAGCACTTGGCTGGAAATCATGCCGGCAGACACTGACAAAGGAAGCGGCATTCAGAAAGTCCTTGAAAAGGAACATATTGATGCGAAAGAGGCGGCGTGCATCGGTGACGGCGAGAATGATATTGCCATGACACGAGTCTGCGGCAGAAGCGCCGCGATGGCGCACGGCATGTCCAGGATGAAAAAAGCATCCGATGAAATTGTCACAGACAGCAATCTCTGGCTGGAGCGCTTTCTTCATAATTAGTGAATAAAATGGACTCTTCTCACATAGGTGTGGGTAAAAACTTGCAGCTGAATGCCCAAAAGTGCAGATTTCATGCGGCTATTCTGCTGTTTGAACTCTATTTGGAAGCGGTATAACAATTTTTGAACAAACAAGCATGATCAGATCCACAAGATTGGACAGATTTCTGAATCCAAAGGACCGGTGGATCAGAAGACTGATCTTGTTATTATTCGCTTCCACTCTGGCATTACTGATACCCGTTCGTATGAAGTTCATGATGAACTCTTTATGCCGCTTGATCTTTCTTCCAAGTTCCACAAACGTTGATATCCTGCATCTCTGTGCCCATGACAGCCATCTCTTCAATTCTGCCTCTGCTCTTATAGGATCCTTGATCTTCAGAAGCTGTCTCAGCGATTCCTTCAGAAGGTATGCCCGGTACAGCCTGCTGTCATTGGCCTGGATCATTGCCAGCTTCACTTCCTGATTCTCTGTCAGATTCTCTGGTGCCTTGCCCAATGCGTAGCGGCTGTTCTTGATCTCTCTGGCTCTTTCCCTGGCGGACGACAGGATCTTTGATGCCTCATCATTTTCCGCCGGTCTTCCTCGTCCGCGCTTGATTTCCTTCTTCAGAGCCTTTAGTTCACTGTTGGCATCTCGCCAGGCTTCTTTGCGCAGCTCATCCAGTGCCTGGGTCGCCCATTCAACGACATGAAACGGATCTGTACACCTGCACGCGTTAACACAGTATTCATCAACACAGTCTGTGATCCACCGTGCCCCGTCTCCGGATACCACTTCAATGGCATCCCTCTGTTCCTGCGTAAGCTGCCTGAAGAAAGATTCCAGCACTGCTTTGCCATGGCCTTCAGCCACCCAGACTACTGTATTGGTGTCATGATTCACTACGGTCGTAATGTATTTATGCCCCTTGGAATACGAGGTTTCATCGATTCCGATCCGCTTTAATCCATCAAGTCTCGATGAAGTATCCGGCTCCAGATATTTTCTGGTTCTGGATACACATCTGCCGACTGTCTCCCAGGATATCCGCATATATGAAGATACTGCACTCTTGTTCAGATACTTCGCCATCCATGCGACTGTCAGATCGAAGTCTTTTGTGAACCGGCTGCCGGGAAATGCCCATGGTACTGCAGCTGTTACCACTCCATGCACAGGGCATGTCACTCTTGGAGATTCGCTTTCGATCTCAACAAGAAGCCCGCCGAAGTCAAGCGCACGCCAATGACTCAGGTCATGAGAAGAATCATAGACAGGCAGCCGCTTGCCATTATCGCAATACGGACATCTGCACTGCTTATTCTTATGTGGTCTTGCGTGGACGATCAGCTTGGATTCGCCTTTCGCTGTTTCAGTCAATTCCATGGAATTGACAACCATACTCTTGACACCAAGAGCTTTCTTCACTACCGTATTAACTGTCATTTCAATATGTCTTTCTATTGATTT
>DMBB01000341.1 GCA_003446295.1 Erysipelotrichaceae bacterium | reverse complement strand
TCTGCAAGTGCGGCGCCTGCGCTCAGAAAAGCCTGGGACGCTGTTGCCTTCAGCTTGTCGATCTGGTCATTGAATGCGACTGCATCCTCAACAGCATCCTGTGACAGAATGTTGCCGGTTGCCTCGGCTTCTTCGCCAAGGGATTTGAGAGCTTCTCCGCCATCGTCAACGACGCCGGCCATCTCCATAGCAGATTTGCCGAACAGTTCCATCGATACCTGGTCTCGTTCGGTTTCGTTCTCGATCTTGCCGAGAGCCGCAACAGCGTCATACCATACATCGGTGGCATTGCGCATCTTGCCGTCCTGATCTGTGATGGAGACGCCCAGCTGATCGAAGACATCCGCTCCGGATGCCATGTTCTTGGTCAGCTTTGTAACGGACCCGGCCATGGTATCCATGCTTACGTCAATCCGATCGGATGCATACTGCATCTTCTGCAGTTCTTCTACGCTGAAGCCTGTTACATTGCTGAGGGTCAGCAGATCGTCTGCTGTTGATGCGGCCTTCACTGCCATGCCAAGCATGCCGGCAGCCGCAATGCCTGCCGCAGCAGAGATCTTCTCCGTCTTTTCCTGGACGTTCTTGGCAGCGGCAGATACTTCTTCGAACTTCTTCTTTGTCTCTTCAAGTTTCTTCTTTGAAGTGTCGTTGAAATCATCAGAAGCCTTCTTCGCTGATTCCAGACGTTTCTCTGTTTCCAGAATCTCACGCTGAAGCGCTCTGTACTGATCGGAG
Source organism: Erysipelotrichaceae bacterium (assembly GCA_003446295.1). The sequence goes on along the minus strand of DMBB01000341.1, from coordinate 6,722 downwards.
TTCTTATCAACTCCGTTTGCATCCATCTGTTCCTGGGCTTTCTTCAGTTCGTCCAGGCGTTCGTTTGTAAGCTTTACCCTTTTGGCAAGAAGATCCTGCTTCTGGGCAAGCAGTTCGGTGTTCTTGGGATCAAGTTTTAATAGTTTGTCGACATCTCTGAGCTGAGACTGTGTGTTCCGGAGCGACGAGTCAACCTTAGACAACGCCTCCGTCAGCTTGGTAGTATTGCCTTCAATCTCGATTGTTAAGCCTTTAATCCTGTTTCCGGCCATATTACCTCCTAAAAGTTTGCAATGTCTTCAGCCGTTGGGAGATCTTCCCATTCGTAGCTGTCATTTTGTTTTTCAATGAATATGTCATAGACCTGTCCCAGTGTCAGTTCGTCCAGATCCGACAGGGTTAAGCCTAATTGAAAGCATCTTAATAAGAATAAGGCCCCCGACTCAGGACGAGTCGACGGCCTTACACGTTTTTTGGTGCCACCGTGGTCTGCATACTGGAATACCAGAATGTAATCACGTCATTGGCAAAGTCTTCATATGGGAAAGAGTCAAATTCATCCAGCCATTCGACCATGTCATCCGGAATAGAAGGGTTTGCCTGCTTTGCCATTGTGTACAGTAACCGGTTGATCGTATCGTATGCCGCATCGACAGATTTGTCGTCTGAGGATTCAACAGACTTAAGTTCTCCCAGGGCAATGTTCAGATCCTTCATCAGTTTCCTTCCGAACTGTGCCTCGTATTTATACCGGGTAGCTGCCGTGGCTTTCAGGGCGACCGGAACGTCTCCGATCATAATCGTCTTTCTCATATTCGACCTCCTTTATTCAGATCAGCTCGCTTTTTCGGGAACTGCTGAGAAGAATGTAGCGTATGCAGAGGATGCGCTGTCTGCTGTGTACTTGACAGCGTCGTCGCTGATTCTTGGCATAGCTGTAATGTTTACGGTATTCGTAGCAACTGTCAGACCGCCGACCTCTTTGGTCTGAGCGTTGATGTCCGGGCGTGATGCCACGCATCTGTAGAAGCAAGCCCTCTTGCCTGTCTCTGTGCCGCCAGCCAGTTCCATCTGGCCAAGCAGAGCGAACTCTTTCGGTGAATCGTTTGCCTTTTCAAGCACGCCACCGTTGGAATCCACCGTCTGGCCGAGAACAGTCTGCAGGAATGTGTCAGCTGCTGTAGTGTCTTCAAATTCAAGTGTTCCGGTATAACCGTCATTTGTCTTGAAAGAGAACCAGTTGACATTGTCAGCCGGTTCATTGACATCTGTGCCTGCAGCAGACATAGCAAGGCTCTTCGCACCTTTGACAGCGACCGGAGTCGCATAAGTCAGAGATCCGCCTGTGCCTTCAGTTGCAACCGCATAATGCAGATTGGAAAAACCATATCTGATTCTACCCATTGATAACTACCTCCATCATGTACAAAACTTCGTACATATTTTCATCGGATAAGAATGTCTCCTCCTTTGTGAAGACCATTCCCGCATCAAGCAGAACGCTCTCGACTGTGGATTCGACTGAAAATTGTTTGTTACTTGTATACAGCTCAACATTTAAGCTGTAGATCTGAGCATGGTGTGTATCGTCGGCCGTCTCTGGCGTCATGTCTGTGTAGTGATAACAGATATATGGAAGATCGGGGACCTGATCCTCTTTCCACATCAGATAAGTCACCGGATAGCCGGTTGTCGCCAGCAGATCCGCCACCTCTTTGAATGTCATTTCAGAAGCGCCTCCATTTCTTTCATGAATCTCTGTTCTACCGTGTCGTTGATCGGCTTGACGAAATTAAAAGCGGTCGTTCTGCCGCCGTTTTGTTTAGCATGGCCAAATTCGAGCAGATGTGTTAATCCGCCCCACTTACCGGCGCCGATCTCAGCCGAGACTCTCAGTCGCTTGACTGTAACCTCGTTTTTGATTGCCTTCCGATAATCGCCGGTACCGCCGAATGCGCCGGCCTTCTTCAGGTCTTTGGTGACATCCTTCGCAACATTTCTGACTGCTGTCTCAGCAGCCTCCCGCGCTTCATCACCGAACTCATCCAGATACTGATTGATAGTCTGCTGAACCATCAGCGGACTGATTTTAGAGATCGGCATTGCCTTTCCTCTTCTCACAGTACAGCTCGATCGTGTCGTTGCGCCCCAGGTAAGTTCTATATACTTTATAGGTCTTTCCTTCGAACCGGACAACACTCTCGCCGGTGTAGTCGAACCGTGACATGGTAAATCTGAAAGCCGGGTTAAGACCATTACGGCCTCCCTCGAACCATTCAGCACCACTGACAGAGTTTACCTGGACATACACCTTCCGCTCACTGGTGGTAGACTGCTGAATGCCGAACTCGTCCTGGATGAACTCCTCGGCAACCAGATAGGCGACATAAGTTCTATCCATTTTCGTACTCCGTATATCTGCTGTCCATGCCCAGCTGTGCCTTCAGCTCATCATAGGCGGCTTTCAGTCTGTCATAGTCGTCCGGCTGTCCAAAGTTGAGCTTGCAGTACACTTTCACCGCTCTGATAATGAGCGGATCAGATGTGTCGATGTTCGCCTCTGCGACATCAGCAGGGATCAGATCGCTGAGACATTCGTTAATCAGATCAGTCAGCTCTTCATTCAGATCCGCATCCTCACTGGTCAGACGCAGAGCGGTTTTTACTTTTCTCAACAGATCATTACTCTCGCTCATTCTGTAACTCCTTTAGATAAGTTTCTTCGTCATAGACATGGTATCCGTCATGGCCCAGTTTGATGCGTGAATCGCACCATAAATGGAGTCCGGCGGATCTTGCCCTCATGCAGAAACTCATATCTTCTCCAAAGCCGTTAACCGGCGAAAACAGCAACTTTCCGTATGTGTCTACCACTGACTTCAGCGCTGCCACATTCATTGCCACACATCCGAACCCGCAGGCTGCGATCTCAAAGATCGTGTTCTGCGGATAATCGAAATATGGTTCGCTTACCGGCTTCAGCTTGTTGTCTTCAAGTTTCTCAATATCACACCGCTTGAAGACCACCGGCGTGATCGGTCTCACTCGCTTGAAATAAAGACCGCTGACCACATCGAAGTGGTTCAGATCTTCGTTTAAGATCCTGAGGATCTCCGGCTCGAACACCATATCGGAGTCGAGCCAGAGAACACGGTCAAAGTTTCCATTGATCGCCCTTTCGATCAACTGATTTCTTGTGTCATAGATCAGGGACGATACCCCGAACTCAACACAAATCTCATCATCATGGTCTTGCAACAGCAGATTGCAGAGACAGCTGGTGAAATGTGCATGGACCATATCCATGCAAGGCACGGCGATCAATATCCTCATTTTTCCTCCTCAGGTTTATCTCTTAGGTTCTTGCAAATCTTACGAATGCAGATGTGTCGAGCAGTTCGCCGTCAGCAAGGCATGCACCACGGAACTGGAGATTTGTGGTTGTTGCTGTTTCGAAGCGCTTGACTTCGAGCGGCTTGAAGATGTTGACCTTGTAAGCCTTCGGGTCGCCGTAGAAGATTGTTTCCTTGGAAGAAACAAGAGCCTCAGACATCAGAACGACATCATGGCCGAAGAGCTTGAACTGGAAGCCTTCGTTGATGATGTAATCATTCAGTGTTTCAAGTGCCATAACTTCGCTGTAGAACATGGACGGTGTCATGATCCAGATAGCGCCATTCTGATAGTTTGCGTCCAGGGTACCCATGATTTTGAGCAGTGTTGCTCTTGTCAGTGTTGAAGGGATAGCTGTTGCGTTTGCATTGACGGATGCTGTGATGCCCTTGAATGCATTGGAATTGCTGCCGACGAGGACGTCTGCGTTCATCTTTGCGCGGATCTGACCTGTCAGATTGTCGACGATCCAGTCATGAACTGCCGGGATTGCCATGTGATCGATGTCAGCCCCAACAGTCAGAAGCTTGACATATTCAGCCGGTACCAGATCAACATAACCGATAACGTCGCTGGATTCTGAGATTGTGCCGCCAACAGCCTGGGATGTTGCAGCGTTGTTTGTTGTGGCCTTCGGGAATCTTACATAGTTCGGGAACTGTGTAACATCAACCTTGCCGAGCAGTTCAGCAGGCTTGATCAGTTTGTCCCATACAGCGTTGACTGTCATTGTAGGAATGACAGCACCAGCAGAAGTGAGCGCGGAACGCTCTTCAGCGGACATGTCACGTCCGATCAGATTCTTGACCCACGCGTCTCTGTATTCAACAGTGTTGATTTCAAACATTTTGTTTGTTTCCTTTCTCTCTTCATGAGATTCGATAATATTGCCGAGTTCGCCGGAGATGACGGCTTCCTGGATCTTGCGGTATTCCTCCGCGTCAGTCTTCCGCTCTTCCTCCGGATCTGCGTCAGCGGACACTTCGGCAGTATCCTCAGCCTTGACCTCAATGGCGCGTTCTTCAGCGGCCTCAGCCTCAGCTGTGACGACTTCTTCCTGTTCCTTTCTCTGCTCTTCAGGCTGAGCTTCTGCGATCTCTTCTTCAGGTCTCTCCGCCTTGAGTTCTTCAATCACTCCGTTGAAGTACTCCAAAGCTCTCGCATGGAGTTCGGTGCCAGGGTTTGCGGGGAACGAAACAGGGCTGACATCATAGAGCTTTTTGATATTGGAGATGACTCTGGTACGACTTTCCTCGTCGTAGTGATCGCCATCATCCGCCACCGTAAACGCAAATGACATCTGGGGATAGTTTCCGGCTTTGATCTCTTCGTACAACGCTCTAGAGTTCGCTGTACGGCTCAGATCAGCCATGATATGCAGACCATGCTCATCTGTATCCAGCTGCACGGTTCCTGCCGATGTGCGGGCGTATACTGCCCCCTGGTGGTCTACTCTAAGGACCACATCCGACATGTCACATTCATCGAATGCTGTCGGTTCGATGCGCTCAAAGTACTTCTCGCCTTCGATCTCGCACATTTCATAAGGAGCGAATGTGGAAGCGTACCCTTCAACCCGGTACTCATTCCATTCGTTCTTCACTTCGGAAAACGATCTGTATTCCTTATTCTTGTTCATTTGATTCACCTCTCGGATCTCCTACCATATAGAACTCGCCTCTGATCGGCGCATGCTGACCTTTGCCATCAGGCAGAGGCGGATAGTTAAACAGTTCACGGCCTTCATCAATCATCAGACCGCCTCTGTCAGTCATTTCTTTGTACAGACTGATCTTTTGCGCAACCGGCATGTACTGCAGCCGGTTCGCTGTGACATAGATCACAGACCCATGCCCCTGTTCAGCCGGAGTGAACAGCATCTTTGTCAGCACTTCACTCAGCTGAATGCTGAACGGTTCAATGGCGCCATTGAAGAAAGCATCCAGTTCGTCGCCCATTGCTGAGTTCTGCAGGATCTTTTCATTTACACCAAAGTAATTGAACACGTTCGTCTGGATCAGCTTCATCTGATCGGCATCGACAACATAGTTCTTGCTGCTGATCTGCTGAATGTCTGAATAAGTGTTCGGAAACAGGACGATTCCGCCGCCGGCATTAGGCCCGAAGTTATCGTCGTTGAAGCGCTGGCGCTCCTTCTTCAGATCCTCAGCCTTTGCGAAGTTGTTGACCCTTGCCATAAATCTGTATGTCGCCGAGTTCGTAACAGCCTCGGAGATGCCCTGTGTCTGCAGATTGATGAGCTTCATCGTGTCTGCCAGTGCATCGTTCTGTTCGCCGAACAGATCTGACTTGTACTGGAACTTCGTCATAATCCCGATCTGATCGAGAGCCTCTGCTGTGTGCCTGCCGTGATCGAAATAGAATCTGACCCACGGCTTGCCATTTACATCCAGCAGTTCCCAGTGATCTGTGTAGACCGGAGTGATGCCGGTGATCTCACCGTTCTTTTCTCGCACCGGCAGAATGAAAGCAGTGCTTTTCATATCCAGGACTGTGTTCAACCTGTATAAGAACTGTGACCATGTCTGATAATCGTTCGGCTGTTTGCTCAGCCTCGTCTTCAGTTTTGGCTGTGCTGCGCCGTCGATCCGGACGCTCAGCTTTGCGATATGCCTTGATCTGGCATCAATCGCGGATCTGACCAGTTCCGATTCATACAACTGGCCATCCCATGAACTGAATACCGGAGAATATCCGGTCAGTAATTTAAAGTACTGTCCCTTCAGTGTTTCGTGTGTCTTGCTAGGGAACAGCTTTTCAAAAAGCCCCATTTCAGCGACCTCCTAATTCTTTAACTGTGTCCCTATTTCCCCGAACCACTTCTGACGGACACACATCGCATCTAATAAAGCGGCCATACCGTCGATATGAGCCGCCTGATAAATCTTTACTAATTTCTTTCTGTCTGTAACGTTGTTGATCTTCAGCGCCGAATCAAGCATGTGGGCCTTCAGCAGATCGTTTCTGCCGATCCGGATCTTCCTGTCCTTAATCAGTCCCTCTGTCTCGTTGATGACTGGTGTCAGGTTTGTACCCTGGAACACATCATCCATGTGGAAGCCATAGGCTTTCATATCCTGGACAAGATACTGCGCTGAATATCTGTCATAGCCGACCTGAAGCGGAAGGATCTCATACTTCTCCACCATCTCGGTGAACCAGTTGAATACATCGTGGTAGTCAACGAAGTTTTCGCCGGACGGCTGCAGCAGTCCACGCTGGATAAATATATCATATGGCATATTGTCCCGCTTGATTGCGTCCTGAATCTTCGCCCCAGGAAGGAAGAACTTCATCAGCACATACAG
>DMBB01000390.1 GCA_003446295.1 Erysipelotrichaceae bacterium | reverse complement strand
GACAGAATCAGGACCATTATTGTGTTAAGCCGCAGAATATTGACGAATACATTGCTGCGCAGGACGAAATGTATCAGCCAAGACTGAAAGAAGTCAGGGCGGTTCTTCAGAAAGTCCTCCCTGATGCGCAGGAACGGATTTCCTGGTCCATGCCTACTTACTGGAAAGGCCGGAATATCATTCATTTTGCGGCTTCAAAGAAACATCTGGGTATTTATCCCGGTGATGAGGCAACAGCGGTATTTGCTGAAGAATTGTCTGATTACAGTGTAAGCAAAGGCACGGTACGGATTCCCTATGATAAGCCGCTGCCGGCAGAACTGATTGGGAAAATTGCAAGATGGTGCTATGCAAAGTATGCTGAATAACAGGCGGTAGAAAACCAAAGTATCCGCAATGTATTCTTTGGCATTGCAGCATGGAATCTGTGAATGATTTTCCGGAGGAAACAGTGGACCTGATCAGGACACGGTTCAAAGAATCACATGCTTCGATTCCGCCGGGAGATCAGAGCAGTAAGATCATTGCAAGTTAAAAGCACTTCATTGCGCGGCATACAGCGGCGCATGGGCAGGAGAGATAATGAGCACGGCAAAACGTTTTCTGAACAGATGGAAAACAGAATATGATTACAAAACATATATGACTGCAGCAGGATCACTTGCCGTGACTCTGATTTTTGCGCTTTATAACAGATTTCTCGGTATACAGCATTCATCACTTTGGTACGGCACAATCTGTATCTACTATATTCTGCTCGTTCTGCTGCGGGGATCCATCATTATCGCTGCTAAAAGAATTGATCAGTATGAAGCGCAGGAAGCCGCAAGAACCAAAGCCTTTCTGGCAATATCATTTCTGCTGCTGATCCTGAATGTCAGTCTGATCGTACCGGTTTCCATGATGGTCAGACAGCAGAAGCCGGTCAGTATGACCCTGATTCCGGCTATCGCTATGGCAGCGTACACGACATACAAAGTGACGATGGCATCTGTCAATCTCCGGAAACGAAAGGTATCGGCGGACAGTCTGGTCTGGCTGCTGCGGACAATCAGCTTTATGGACGCCCTTGTATCGATTCTCACGCTCCAGAATACCCTGATCATGGTCTGCTCAAACGGGGAAGACCTGGGGATGCTGCCGCTCACCGCATTTACCAGTGCCGTGATCTGGGGCGTAATACTGGTTCTTTCCTTAGGCACAATCCGCAAAGGAATCCTGCGCATCAGAAACGGATAAAGCGGGAGATCTTCGGCAATCATTCATTAGAACGGTTTTGACAACGGACAGGACTGCAGCGGTTCTGCTCCTTCTGAATGAGGATGATGCATAACTGAATAACAATTATTGATCTATGAGGGAAACAAGTATGAATGTTGAATGGATGGATGGCTTTGAAATTACGGTTGCTGCTGAAGACGGCAGAATCGTAATATCAGCAAACAGAGAGGGACTGCTCTCACTGGCAAAACATCTGACAGCTCTTGCGGATGGTACACCGGGAGATCATGTTCATTACGATGAATACAATTCTCTTGAAGCAGGCTCGGCAGAAATCATTATTGAAAGAATCAGGTAAATCGGTGCCCGTCAAGACACCGTCTGCCAGTCTGCGCAATACAGATGATTTTCGGAGGGATTATGAATATTAACGATTTGTTTAGTTTCAATCGAGCCCAAAACGGACCCGAAACTGTAACAGATGAATTGCCTTTTAGGAGCGGGGGTTTTTTACAGTGGGAAGTGGATGCTGTCTTTGGTGGGACAGCATCCATTTTCTGCTGTTGTGGCAACTGCCGAAATTGATAAAGATCAGCAAAAGCAGATGGCAGGCTAAACACATATCCCTTAAAATATTAGCGATTTTAAGGGAATCGACAGATGATTAAGGGAATACGGCTACTTATGGGAGAAAGAACGGTCTGACTGGGCTTTGGTCGATTCTCCGTATGGATATGGAATCGTAAATGTCCGAACTCATATGATACTTCTGATTGAAGACGATGAGCTCGAGAAAGCAGTGATCAATAAGATGGAAGAATCAAGCAATGATAAATATGCCTCAATAACAGAAGCTTTTGAATCGGAAAAACAGTGTTGATATAGCAACGTCACTAACGCATTGACACATATATACTTATGTATATACAATATGCTTGGAGGTGATCATGTATGACAGAAACCGCTAAGATATTTATAAATGGTGGATCTCAGGCCGTGAGGCTTCCTAAAACCTGCAGGTTTGATGGAAATGAAGTTTTGGTCAACAGAATAGGAAATATAGTTATTTTGATGCCGAAAGATGATCCGTGGTCAGCAATGATGAGCAGCCTCAGTATGTTTACAGATGATTTTATGAAAGAGGAGATTGAAGATCTTCCTGTTCAGGAACGTAATGATATATGAAATTCATGCTGGATACAAATATCATCGCATACGCAAAAAACAACCGGCCTGAACAAGTTTTAAAACAATTCATGAAATATAAACCGGAAGATCTGTGTATCTCTGCTATCACTATGGCAGAGTTGGAATACGGGGTGTGCAACAGTACAAAACCTGCTCAGAACAGATTGGCGCTTCTGACTTTTCTTTCAAACATATCAATAGTTCCTTTCGATGC
>DMBB01000128.1:2330-6837 GCA_003446295.1 Erysipelotrichaceae bacterium | reverse complement strand
CGATAAATCAAATATACGCAGAATTGTGTGAAATGGAACTACTTTTTGCAAATTTGACACTATTGTTTCATCATATTTGCAATTAGTAAGCGGTACCATGACACTTTTGAGACGCAAATTTGCATATTAGTTGTCAAAAGTATCGGATTATTGTGTGATTGCGTGCAGATTCTGACAGATGTTTCAAGATGTCATTTCAGAAGTGAAGAAATGAACTGATTGATCGTATTGTTCTTTTCTGACAGAAGATCTTCCGACGCCTTTTCCACAAGCATCGCGATCAGTTCTTTTTCCAGCTTATTGCATTTGCGGTAATTCTGAACCAGCTTCTTTTCCGCTGCTGTCAGCTTCAGCTGTGAAGAAGATGCCTTCGCTGTCGAAGCGGCATGTTTTTTCTTGGATGACGCAGACGTTTTCTTCTTTGCTGTCGTCTGCTTTTCTTTTGTTTCATCAACGATCTGTAACTGAGGCATTTTTATTCTCCTTCCTTTCTCCATACAGCAGGATGGTGTTTCCTGTTTGAAGACATGATCCTGATCTGTGCCGGATCCATTCCTTCTGCCTGCGCCGTGACTGTGATGTCTTTGGATGCGCCCGTAACTTTGATGATCACGGCAACCATTCCCGCAAACAATTTTCTGCCGGCTTCCGGTGACTGATAAGGATCTATGTCGCACGGATCGCCATTGTCCATGGCAATGATACGGGCACCCTCGCTTACTTCAAAGAATACTCTCTGATCACTGTTGTATACCGGATTCCCATCCGCATCATATGCCGAAACGTATAAAGTCATCAGTTCCCCGTCTGACACCGAACGCCTGCGTTTTTCCGTAAATTCCAGTGAAGCGGCACTAGCATGTGTCGTTGCTTTGTTTCTGCCCGACACTGAACTGATCACATTGTCTGACTCATCATACGCGACAGCTTCCAAAGTGCCTTCCTGCCATCTGACATCCCAGGAAAGGCTCAGCTCACCGTCATAAGTCTGATATTCATAGCCGGCATCGGTTGTATGCGTTTGGGCATAACGCTTCCCCAGTGATCTGCCGTTGAGGAAGAGTTCTACTGCAGGCGCATTGCTGTAAACCGTGACTTTCGTTTTGCCGAGCATATCCGTTGAGATGGATTCCTTATTCCAGGAAGGCAGGATATGCACGACTGTCGCATCATTCCGCCACTGGCTCTGATAGAACCAGTAGGAATCCTTCGGGATGCCTGCTGTATCGATGATGCCGAAATAAGAAGATTTCGGAACCGGACCCCGTCCGCTGACGGAACCGGGCTCAGTACCGTTCCACGGTTCCGGTTCTCCCAGATAATCAAAGCCCGTCCAGACAAATTCACCGGCGATAAAGTCTCTTGTGATCACATCAAGCCATGCTTTCTGTGCCGTGCAGCCCCATTCAACTGCTTCTTCATCCCAGGCAGATACCTGCAGATGATCCTGATCGATCCCGTGTTTCAGATACCATCCCCTGCTGCTGAGCTCAGACGACGTCTCAGAACCGTAAAACACACGGTCCGGATACTGCGCGTGCAGTTCGTCATATTCTTCTGTCAATGCATAGTTCAGGCCGATCACGCCGCCATGTTCTGCCACAGCCCGGTCCATGCCGTTCTGGACATCGCTGGTACCGTCCGTCATATTGTCTCCGATCGTTGCTGGCCTTTGATCATCCGCTTCTGCCGTCCAGCTGCACAGCATATCCGCATAGGCAGGATAATCTTCCGGAGCCAGGCCGATATTCCCAAGGATCTCGTTGCCGATCGACCACATGATCACGGCAGGATTGTTTCTGCCTGCCCATACCATGGAATAAATGTCAGCCTGTGCCCAGATCCAGTCAGGGCTGAGGTTGACCAGATGATCCTGAGCGACCTGTGAGTTATAGCAGGCCGCATAATCAGCCAGATTCCAGTTCTTTGAATAAGCCCATGTATCGAATGATTCCTCGATCACCAGCATTCCTGTTTCCGCACACAGATCCAGCAGTGACTGAGACGCAGGATTATGCGTGATGCGCACGGCATTGCAGCCCATTTCCTTCAGCATTTCCAGGCGCTGTTTCCATAGATACCGGTTATCCGCAGCGCCCAGGGCACCGAGGTCATGGTGCAGACATACGCCCTTTAGTTTGACCGGTTCCCCGTTCAGATAGAAACCCGTATCCGCATCAAATGCGATCGTCCTGTAGCCGTATGCCGTACGAATGGTGTCCATGATTTCATCTTTATAGAGCAGCGACATTTCCGCCCTGTAAAGGACAGGATGCTGGGTATCCCAGAGATCCGGATCTTCGACTGTCAGTTCCAGTTCTGCAGCTGTTTCTCCATCTTCTGCAGTGATGTTCTGTGAGGCTCTGGCACAGACTCTGCCGTACCTGTCATAGATCACAGCCTGCACAAGTGCATCTTGTTCTTCTCCCGTATGGTTGACGAGATACGCTGACAGCTTTGTCAGAACCTGTTTCTCATCTGTATCTTCATAAAGCACATGCATGCGCTGCTCATCCAGATGAAGCTTCTCTTTGACATGCATCGTCACATTGCGGTAGATGCCGCTTCCGGAGTACCAGCGGGAAGAAGCTTCCGCCGTATCGCACAATACCGTGACGGTATTTTCTCCGGCACTGATGAAGTCCGTCAGATCGACGGTAAACGGCGTGTATCCGTACGGATGATATGCGATCTGCTGATCATTGACAGAAACGGATGCGCGGTGATAGACGCCCTCAAATTCCAGCAGGAACTCACAGTCAGTCAGTTTCTCACTGACAGTAAAGGTTTTCTCATATGTTCCGATCCCGCCGGGCAAAAACCCGCTCTCCGCTTCTCCCAGTTCATCCGGAGTGTGCGTGATCGTCCAGTCATGCGGCAGTTCTGTATCAGCCGCCTCATTTCCGTCTTCATGAAAGCGCCAGCTGCTGTTCCACAGAAAGGAACCGGTATGATCCAGTGTTTCCGTTTCTTCCGCAAGCACATGCCATGCCGGTATCTCTGCAAAACAAAGCGCAGCTGCAGCGAATGTTTTGAAAAAAGTTCTCATCATGGTTCTATTTTATCAGACAGGGTATCGATATACACTGCCTGATCCGAAAAAGAGTTCTACAGATACGGCAGGAATGGTATAATGCAGTCAAGAGATTATCAGAAATTCATATAATTGAAAGAAGAGGATATCATCATGAGCAAAAAGGATAAGAAATCTTCAAAGAAATCCAAGAAAAACGCAGTCAAACCTGTCATACTTCTGAGTTTTGACGGCACCATCATGGATACCGAGCCTGCCATTCTCGCTACATACCGGCACATTTTTGCAAAGTATGAAAAAGGAAGCGAGTTTACCAAAGAAGCTGCCATGGAAGTCCTTGATTCCAGTGCGTTTTCAATGATGAAGAAATACTTCCCGGAACAGGATCCGAAGGACATGGTCGCGGAATACCGTTCCTATCAGGACTACCATCTGAGAGATCTGATCCAGCCGATGAAAGGCGTCGTAGATTTCCTTACCTGGCTGAAGGAAAACGGATATAAAGTAGGTATCGTCAGTGTCAAGGACCGCTCTGCAGTCATGGACCTGCTTGAACACAGCAACATGGCTCAGCTCATTGATGTTGTGATCGGCAATGCCGGCGCCGGTACGGAGACCCTCTCATCCGACAGCATCATCACAGCATGCGCGATCATGGACGCCAAGTTCTGCGTCTTCATCGCAGACAGCGCCGTAGATATGCAGGCAGGCAGAGAAGCAGGTGTTCTGTGCATCGGATTTGTTCATAACCGTGACAAGACGCCCGCACTGGTCGAATCACATCCTGACTTCATGACAGCATCCTTCAGAGAAATCCGCAAGCTGATCGAAAACGAACCGCTCTGGGTAGCATATCCTCTCACCGGAGATAAGATCGAAGACGACTCCGACGATTAAAAAGCACATCTATCGCTGCATCCGTGCTGAACTGCACAGATGCAGTTTTCTTTTTGCCCGCATGATCCGGGTCTGAAAAAAGTCTGAGACATTGCCCAGACTTTCATTCTGTATATATGATCGGGATCTTTTCTGCTGAAAGCAGACAGGATCCTTTTATTCTTTGCCTGTCCAGCAATAGGTGCACAGACAATCAGCCGGCAGACCGGTCGCTTCCACCATATCATCAATGCGATTGAAGCGCAGTGATGTGAAGTGCATCTGCTTCCGCATGATCTCAAGCATGTTTTCGTAGCGTTTGGAATCAGGGTTTGCATAATCATCCAGAACAACACGCTCAACATCATTGCCTTCTTCCTGGGCAATGATGCGCCTTGCGATCAGTTCCATGTCGGATGTTGCGCGGGAGAAACTGATGTATTTGCAGCCGAAAAGGATCGGCGGGCAGGCAGGACGTACATGTACTTCCTTGGCTCCCCTTTCATACAGGAAATCACTTGTTTCACGCAGCTGTGTGCCTCTGACGATCGAATCGTCGATCAGAAGCAGACGCTTGTCTTCGATCAGTTCCTGAAC
>DMBB01000128.1:0-2266 GCA_003446295.1 Erysipelotrichaceae bacterium | reverse complement strand
GGGATCAGCTTCATCTTGGCGATCAGATTGCGCTTTTCCTGCATGGTCGGCATGAAGCTGCGCGGCCAGGTAGGCGTATATTTGATGAACGGCCTTGAATAAGGGATCTTCGATTCGTTGGAATATCCGATTGCATGACCGATACCGGAATCCGGAACGCCGGCTACGATATCGACTTCATTGGTCGTCATGCCGTCACGCTTTGCAAGCATTTTTCCCCAGCGGTATCTCATGTCTTCAACATTGATCCCTTCATATGTGCTGGGCGGATAACCGTAATATGTCCAGAGGAATGTGCAGATACGGAGTTTCTTTCCCGGAGCAGCCAGAACATGCATGCCGTTGGGATCGAAGACAACGATCTCACCGGGTCCGAGTTCATGACAGATCTCGTATCCCAGTTTCTCACATGCGAAGGATTCAAACGTTGCGCAGTATCCTTCTTCCTTTTTGCCGATCTGGATCGGCGTTCTGCCGTACTTATCTCTTGCACAGTAGATGCCTTTCGGCGTCATCAGCATGATCGACATTGAACCGTCGATCGCATCCTGCGCATGCTTGATGCCTTCCACCAGATTGTCGCACTGGTTGATCAGCGTTGCGACAAGCTCTGTTTTATTGATCTCACCGCCTGACATTTCCATGTAGTGCGTTTTGGAACTGCTCAGAACGTTCTCTACGATCTCCATTGCATTGTTGATCCTGCCTACACAGGCAATGGCATATGCGCCATGGTGGCTTCGTACAACAAGGGGCTGCGGATCATAATCAGAGATGCATCCGATTCCCAGATAACCGTTCATATCCTGAACGTCATATGTGAATTTCGTTCTGAAAGGAGAATTTTCTATATTGTGGATCGCTCTGGTAAAGCCTCCTTCTCCATATACAGCAAGTCCTGCTCTCCGTGTCCCAAGGTGTGAATGATAATCGGTTCCGTAAAATAAATCAAAGATACAGTTCTCTTTCAGTGCTGTACTGAAGAATCCGCCCATCTTGCAATCCTCCTTATCAATCAATGCGCAGATTATAACACAGGCTCACATGCTGAAAAGACTTTTTTTTGCACACTTTTAAAAAGACTGTGCATTTTCATGCAAACAGTCTGATTAATTTTCACTCAGAATTCTTCAACCTTGCTTTTGATCATCCATGTCAGCACTTCGGGAAGTCCGACCGGGATCTTGGAGTTGATCGATTCAAAATTCTTTCCGTATTCACCGATCTCCACCAGGTAGCCGACGCCGTCCGGTGTATATCCCATGACCAGATGATGCTCATGAGGCTGATGCGAGATGATCTGCAGTCCCAATGAAGCGACAAGTTCACCGGGGAATACGCCGATCTTGATCTCACCGAAGTTATAGGCGCGGCCGATCAGTGTATCCTGTGCGTCAAACGGTCCCAGGATCCTCTTTTCCAGCGATTCTTTTGACTGGAGAAGCAGTCTGAGCTGCTGCGGGTTCTTCTCTGCGGCGATCTGTTCTTCAAGCTTCACCAGGCGTTTTTTCATCGTCTCCGGATTCAGGGTATAGCTGTAGCTCAGCTCCACGGACTCCGCTTCAAAGCGGTCGATCACAACATCATCGAACACTGCCTTTTCCTTGATCTGAGCAGTGATCTCATCTCTCAGGCGCAGCAGCTCGGAATGATCCAGCGCAGGATCCTTGGAGCGCTGTCTTGTCAGTCTTGTGGAGGAATCCCCGGCACAGCCGACAAACGGCAGGACAGGACAGTCATACAGCTCTGAGACCTTTGTTCTGACATTTCCGACGAGATCTGTTGTCATCTTCGGGTTCTTCGGGAATATGATCGTGGAGTGCGTTGTCAATTCCATCAGGATGCCGATGCGTTCCCCGTTCAGTGCATTGAGCGCGATCAGGTTGACATCCTTGTCTGCCGGCAGATCGAGGTTGTTTCTGTTCCCGTAGCATCCTTCGATCGGTACGACTGCGATCTGTGATGTGAATTCCTGCAGCTGTCCTTCCAGTTCTTTGAACATCTGCACAGCTTTATCGGTATTGGCTTCAATGAAGTCCATGTAGCAGTCTTCTTCGGATGCCCCGTGCATGGATACACGTGTTCTGGTCATGCGCGGGCCGGAATGCGTATGCGTTCCGTTGATGATCAGTGCATCCTGATCCAGTTTGTCAGTCAGCGCGGAAAGCTTGCCGTACAGGTTTCTGCGGAAGACATCCGGAACATTTCCGTTGTCCATGCCGATCCAGTATACGTATTTTCCGTCAAAGTCAAACAGCGTGCCGGT
>DMBB01000152.1:583-25786 GCA_003446295.1 Erysipelotrichaceae bacterium | reverse complement strand
TAATGCGTGAAATACGGGACTGCTTGACCCGGTGTTTGACGCATTTTTTTACGGGAGGTTTATATGACAGAAAAAACAAACAAAATGGAAACGATGCCCATGGGACAGCTTGTCTTCTCCATGTCGCTGCCCATGATGGCATCACTGCTGATACAGTCGCTTTACAATATCGTTGACAGTATCTTTGTGGCAAGAATCAGTGAACGTGCTTTGACTGCAGCATCACTGGCATTTCCTGTACAGATGCTGATGATCGCAGTCGGCGTCGGAACATCAGTCGGCGTCAATGCACTGCTTTCACAGACACTGGGCAGGAAAGATTATGCGGAAGCCGGAAGAGCTGCCCAGACAGGCACGGTGCTGTCCGTATTCAGCTCGCTGGTATTTATGATCGCCGGCATGTTTTTCTCACAGACACTGGCTTCACATTTCACAAATGATCCTGAGATCGCCTCGATGTGCGCGGAGTATCTGAGGATCTGTATGGTGTACTGCATGGGCAATCTGGTATGCATGGTATTCCAGAGACTGCTGCAGGCGTCCGGAAAAGCCGTTCTGAGCATGGTCGTGCTTGCATCCGGAGCCATTACCAATATCATCCTGGATCCGATCATGATCTTCGGTATGTTCGGATGCCCTGCTATGGGGATCAAAGGTGCTGCATATGCAACTGTCATCGGGCAGTGGGTCAGCTTCTTTGCCGGTCTTTATCTGAATATACGGAAAAACAAGGATATTGATCTGCTGAAAAACGGATTTGTGCTGACAGGCAGACGGATCGCCGGAATATACCGTGTCGGTCTGCCTACAATTATCATGAATGCGATGAACAGTATGATGGTAACTGCAGTCAATGCGATCCTGCTGCCTTTTTCCTCAACAGCTGTCGCGTTCTTCGGCATCTACTACAAGCTCCAGAATTTCCTGTTCATGCCGATGAACGGACTCGGACAGGCAGCGATCCCCATCATCGGCTACAATTACGGTGCGCGGAACAAAGAACGCATCATGTCTGCCGCAAAGATGATCTATGCGTCATCTGCTGTGATCGCGCTGATCGGAACAGTGATATTCCGGATATACGGAGAGGCATTGCTCGGACTGTTCAATGCAGGTGAGGAAATGACGGCAGTCGGTGTTCCTGCACTGCATAAGATCTGTCTGACATTTATTCCTGCATCATTTTCACTGATCACAGGATATGCCGCATCCGGCCTGGGAGACGGTATGACGAATATGACCGCCGCATTCCTGAGACAGTTCGTTCCGCTGATCCCGTGTGCTTATCTTCTTGCGAGCGCCGGCGGTATTGAGCATGTATGGTATGCATTCTGGATCTCGGAAGCTGCCGCTGCAATGTACTGCCTTTACAGACTGTCATATCTGAAAAAGACAAAGCTTGATTGAAAACGATATCTGAATCCAGGCGCTGTGCTGTATATAGTACAGCGTTTTTGTCATGCTTTTTTATGATAGACCCGGAGGATGAACATATGACGACGCTTGAAGAAACATTGTATCTGGCAAAAGAATGCTGGCCTGCGGATGTGAGATGGATCGGCAGTCTGACAGACGAACAGAAGCACCGGCTGACTGCGCGGTATTCGATCCGCATGCTTGGCAGACATATGGACGGCAGCGTGCTGTATTCCATGAAATATAAACATACGGATTTACCGGATCAGTTATCTGTGTCAGAATGAAGGTAAGAAGAAGTACTCAAGGTAATCATATAAAAGCATCTTTTTGCCCGCAGGATACAGGAGCGCAGTACATACTATGCGTACTGTCAGGCTGCTCATAATATTGTGCGGAAAGATGATCAGATCACTGCGGAATCTGACGGGACGGAAAACAGCCTGCCGGACGTTTGGCAGCGAAATGGATCTCTGAATATCCTGTACGCGAATTGATGGCGAAAATGCTGAGTATATACAGATAAACAGGAGGTGCTATGCCCCGCGGTATCCTTTCAGCACTTGTGCTTGGATCCTATATTGTATGTTCGGTCTATGATGTGTATGCATCGGAACATCATGGCAGGCGGATCTGCAAGGTTTTTCTGATGCCTCTTCTGCTGCTGTATTATGTGCTGAATGCAGGATCATTCAGCGCATTTTTATGCGCTGCCCTGGTATTCGGCTGGATCGGTGACCTGTGTCTGCTGAAAAAAGGCAAATGGCCGTTCGTACTTGGTCTGACCGCTTTTATGCTGGGACATTTCTGCTATATCTATGTGTTCACAGCAGAACTGTTCACAGCTCCGTTCAGACCGGTGTATTTGTTTCCGCTGATCCCGTATCTTGTCTATCTGGCATTGTCCATGAAGCTCATTGTGCCGCATGCCGGCAGAAAGATGAAATATCCGGTCATGGTATATATGATCGTGATCCTGATCATGAGCTGGACAGCATTGCTGAGATGCATGCGTGCCGGAGAATGGCAGATATGGGTAGGATCTGTTCTGTTTGTGATCTCAGATACGCTGATCGCCTGCAGGACATTTCTGAAGAGGGAATACACTGGGGTTATGCTGACATATGTGCTTGCTCAGTTCCTGATCATTTCGGGATATCTTTTCTGACTGCCTGAAACGAACAGGGGTATAATACTCGCATGGAATGGTTTGATGTTGTTGATGAAAACGGGATCCCTACCGGAGAGACTGTCGAACGCTCAGAAGCGCATGCACGTGATATCCTTCACCGCACCGCACATATCTGGGTGGTCAGGAAGATGAACGGCCGTATTGAAGTACTGCTCCAGAAGCGTTCCATGAACAAGGATTCGTTTCCCGGAAGATATGATACTTCCTCTGCCGGACATATTCAGGCAGGGGATGAACCGCGTGATTCTGCCCTCAGGGAGCTTTACGAAGAACTCGGCATTCAGGCACAGCCTGAAGAACTTGAATATGCGGGCATGTTCAGGATCCATTATGATATGGTCTTCCATGACAGGCCCTTCAAGGATAATGAGGTATCATTCGTTTACGTTTACAGGAAACCTGCAGACATCGAAAAACTGACGCTGCAGAAAGAAGAAGTGGAGAGCGTCAGATGGTTTTCACTGGATGAAGTCTGTGAAGGCGTTATGAACCATGATGAAACCTACTGCGTGCCTTCAGGAGGTCTTGAGACGCTGAAAGCTTACCTGAGCACACATGCAGGATCAGATCAGCTATGAAACCGGATCATCCGGTTTTTTGTTTTACGCGGACCGCACAGCATTCTTCCGTCAAAGCGTACGCACACGAAATCATGTGTTGTATATGATGATGTTTGAGTGCTATGGTTTAAGTAAAGAAAGCGTTTTCATGCGAACAGGAGGCAAATCATGAGAGTAACGAACATCAGGATCAGACCTTTTAATGTCGGATGCAATTTTCAGATCGTACTGCCTAACGGAAAGACCGTTCTGATCGATCCGTGGTTTACCGGCAATGAATTCCCGGACGGTCATACCAAAGAAGAGATCGAAGGGGCAGACTATATCATTCTGACCCATGCTCACTTCGATCATGACCAGGATGTCGGATACTTTGTACATAAGTTCAACAGCAAGGTATTCTGCGGCGCGCTGTCAGCCCTGGATGAAGTGAAGTTCCACAAGATCCCTTATGACAATATCTTCCCGGTATTCCCGAATTCAACATTTACCCTGGAGGACTTCCGCATTGATTTCTACCAGGCAAAGCATAATCCAAGCGGCGGACGCACATGGTCACCGGAAGCGATCGGACCGCTGGAAGGACATGAAGCATGTGATACATGGGGATCCCTGGAATCTCTGGACTTTATTCTGACGACAAAGAATAACTTCCGTATCCTGTGTGCTTCCGGACGTGTCGTCTGGAATGATCTCTATGATGTATGCCGTGAGAAAGCACCTGATCTTGTACTGCGTCAGGCAGGCGTACGTGAAGGTACCGGGGATATGCGCACAGGCAAACAGGTAGACGCAAAAACACTGGCAAAGCTTATGACAAGCTATGGCGCCCAGACGATCATTCCGTTCCATCATGATGTTCTGATCAAACGTGAAGGCCTGGAAGCAGTCAACAAATACATGGATGAAGTGGCAGAGGAAGTTTCAAAGCTTGATCCGGGAGCACAGTTCCTGAACCCTGTCGCATGGCAGTGGTACAGCATCGGAAGCGATGTGATCGCAGTTGAAAAATAATGTGCTTCTGCTGTAATGGCGGAATATAAATGCCTGTTGCTTTTGGTACCTGCAAAGTTGACATGAATATCTGCAAATACGGCAAGGGCACTCATATGAGGAGAATAGGAAATATATAATCCTTAATTAAAATCTTGCGAAAAAGCATTTAACTGATGCCTGGACAGCTGGGGAAGAGGGGAGCCGGCAAAGAGAACATCTTTGTTCGGTTTCTCTTTTTTTTGAACATCAGAACCCGGCTTTTTCAGCTTTGTGATGAAAAAACGGCCGTCACAGCTATGCGCACTGTTTCGGCCTTGATCGTTATTTGTACCTGATGATACTTCGGTCGTTTACAGACCTGCTTCCGGCAGACAGTGCATCTGTGTAGGACCAAGCACACGGAATCCTTCTGCCTGTCCTTTCAGACTGCGGATGCCGAAATCAATAGCTCTGAGCTTCCAGTAGGCACGGATCGAACCGGTCTCTGATGCACCTTCAGGGAACTGTGTTTTGTGGCATTGAAAGACTGCTCTGTCCTGCAGGTACATGTACTTTCCGGTACTGACATACCGATTCGGCTTTGCGGTCATATAGAGCGCGATCGCTTTGACATCAGCACACTCAGCATCATATTTTTTCATGATGCCTGCAAACGGTGCGAACATGCAGATCTGCTTGACTGCGTTTCCTGTATTGAGATGGTCGATATGGCATTCACTGGATACATCCGGGTCTGGCGCAAAGATGACATCCGGCTTGAAGTCACCGATGACTTTTGCAATCTCCTGCTTGAATGCCTTGTACTTGTAGAAGCCTCCGTCTGAGAAATTCAGGAAACGGACATCATGGATGCCGAGCAGATGCGCAGAATCCAGTGCTTCCTGCTTTCGTTTTTCTGCCAGCTCCAAAGGCTTCAGATCCGGTACATATCCGCCTCCGTACCTTCCGTCCGTACAGATGACGAAACAGATCTGTTTGCCTGCAGCAGCCAGCTTCGCGGCTGTCGCGCCGGCACCGATCTCAATATCATCCGGATGCGGACCGAAGAACAGATATCTGTCATAAGATTCAATATCCGGAAGAGGAGCCGCGAATTTCAAAGCAAGCTTAGTGATGCTCATAAGATCCCCCTCGTCTCTGTTCCAGAATGCTGCAGATACGCACGTATTCATCTTCGTCAAGAATATAGTGCTTCAGATAAAGCAGATAAGAGATCACCATCATCAGGCAGGGCAGTACTGTCATCAGGATCAGGAGGCCGGACGCCTGTGAACGCTGCACATTGGAGAGGACCTGTGAGATCAGATCCATTTTCTGCGTATCGCTGATCGTTTCTGCGGCAGCGGCACTTTCATATTCGGAGATCCTGTTGGTGAACTGCGTGATGCCGAAGATCATGTAGCTTCCGGATGTCAGTACAGCAGTCAGTGCTGAACTGAGCTTGGTAATGAACGGTCTCAGGGAAGTGATGATCGCCTCATCCCTTCTGCCTGTTTTATATTCGTTGTATTCAACAGCGTTGATGATCGAGATCATCATGATCAGGTAATAGCAGTACTGACCAAAGTTGGACAGCATATATCCCAGGACGATGCAGGCGTATTTGATCGTATTGCCTGCCGGCAGAAGCAGTCCGCTGCCCAGCATCAATGCATATCCGGCGATCGAAATATACAGCATGATCTTCATCAGAGGCTTTCTGCAGATCTTTTTTGAGATCGCCGGATAGAAGATCATGAGGAATGCGGTCGCAGCCATTCCGATCGTTGTGAACAGGGAGTAAAGACCGCCGTTGTATCCGAACTCAACGTAGATGTATGTGGAGCCCAGACCGCCGATGATCAGCCCGTTGCCGATCTGCTGGATCAGGAAGATCACAGCGATCCAGCTGAGCTGGTCATTTGCTTTGATCGTGTTGAAGATCGCCTTCAGACTGAACGCATTCTGTTCACCGCTGGATACATCACGCCGCTCCTGAACTCCGAAGATCGTAAACGCCAGGAACAGCGGGGCAAGGACGCAGACGATCCCGGCTATGATGCCGTATGCTGTCTTTGCGTTTCCGCCGAGCGCATACCTGCCTGTCGTCAGCATCGGTATAGCAATGCCTGCCAGCGTGCTGCCGATGCCGGCAAACAGTGTTGCCTTGGCAGTGAACCTGTTTCGGGCATCCGCGTCAGAACTCAGTGCAGGGATCATGCCCCAGTATGAGATATCATGCATCGTATAGGTTAAGGAATAGAAGAAATAGAAGAAACCGAACAGGACGACGAACTTCCAGCCTGTCAGATCGACATTGAAAACGGTCCATACAACAACGGATGTTGACAGGATGCCGATGACCAGCCATGGCTTGAACTTGCCCCATTTTGTATGGGTGTGCTCAATGATGTCACCCATGATGGGGTCGTTAAGCGCATCGAAGATCCTTGCGCCGACCATGATCGCAGTGATCGCACCGAGCTGTCCGTTTGTCAGCTGTTTTGTGAACAGGATGAAAGTCAGAAGGTAGTTTGTGACCAGTGTGTAGACCATATCCCTGCCCACAGTACCGAGCGGAAACATGATCAGGTTCTTTTTCATTGTCTGATTGCTGTGCATGATCAATACCTCGTATAAATTATTATAGTCACAAAACCCATCAGCGGGCTCATATGGGGTATGATTACGGTAAGGATGGTTTTGAATATGGCTGGAAAATGGCTTGATGAAGCGGTGTTTTATGAAATATACCCGCAGTCTTTCAAAGATTCAAATGCGGACGGTATCGGTGATCTGAACGGCATCATTGAAAAACTGGACTATATCAGGGAACTGGGCTGCGATGCGGTCTGGATGAACCCTTGCTTTGATTCCCCGTTTGTGGATGCCGGATACGATGTGCGTGATTTTTACAAAGTTGCTCAACGGTACGGCACCAACGAAGACCTGAAGCGTCTTTGCGATGTAATGCATGAAAAAGGCATGCATCTGATCCTGGACCTTGTGGCAGGACATACGAGCATTGAATGCGAATGGTTCCGTCAGTCATGTCTGCCGGAAAAAAACAAATATACTGACAGATATGTATGGACAGATACGGTGTGGAACGCACCGAAAAACGTCGGCAATATCATGGGATGGCTGAGAGGCGGCTATGACCGTGACGGTGCTGCTGCAGTCAATTTCTTCACTGCACAGCCTGCCTTGAATTACGGGTTCGCTGTGAAGGATGAAGGCTGTGACTGGGAACAGTCACCGGATGATGAAGGCCCGATGTCCACAAAGGCGGAACTGAAGAACATCATGAAGTTCTGGCTGGATATGGGAGCGGACGGATTCCGTGTCGATATGGCAGGCTCGCTTGTGAAGAACGATCCCGACAGCAAAGGCACGATCCGTTTCTGGCAGGATATCCGTGAATGGCTGGACCGGGAATATCCCGAGGCGGTGATCGTTTCTGAATGGGGTGAAGCGGATAAAGCGCTCGAAGCAGGATTTGACATGGACTTTGTCCTGCATTTCGGTCCGTCGCATTATCCCGATTTGTTCCGTACAGAACGCCCGTATTTTGCCGGACAGGGCAGTGCGGAGGCATTCTTTGACGTATACCTGAAAAACCTGGCAAAGACAAAAGACGGGAACGGACTGATCTGCATCCCGTCAGGCAACCATGACATGTACCGTATGGCGAAAACATTGACGTCTGATCAGATGAGGATCGCGTTTGCCTTCCTGCTCACCATGCCGGGCATTCCGTTCATTTACTATGGTGATGAGCTTGGCATGAATTATGTGGAAAGCCTGCATTCCAAAGAGGGCGGCTATTACCGTACCGGATCCAGGTCCCCGATGCAGTGGGACCGGACAGTCAATGCCGGATTCTCAACAGCTCCCGAATCTCTGCTGTATATCCCGCAGGATAAAGCACACATGGATGAGATCAATGCTGAGACGGAAATGAATGATCCGGATTCCTTATGGAATGAGGTCCGCAGACTGATCGCCCTACGCCGACAGCATCCTTCCCTTGCTGGAAGATCTGACTTCAGGATGATCAATTATCACGGATATCCGCTTGTATATGAGCGCAGTTCCGGGACAGAACAGATCCTGGTCATTCTGAATCCTTCCCGAGACGATATCCGCACGGATACCGATACGGCAGGCACCGTACTGTACAGCTTTGCCGATAAAGAGCTCAAAGACCATATGATCCCCGCACAGAGTGCATTCATTATCAAACGATAGAAAAGAGGTCACACATGGAAGAAAAGATCCGTACACTTCACGACAGCGCGTGCGTACAGAAAGCACTTGCGTTCATTGAACAGGACGCAGATCACATTACTGAACAGCAGATCGAGCTGGCACTGATCCCCGCATATTCCAACCATGAGGAACAGAAAGCAGCACGTTTCAAGGAAATGATCGAAGAAATGGGATATGAAGCGGTACAGGATGAAGTTCTGAATACGTATACGATCATACCCGGACCGGAAAACAGTCCTGTTGTCTGGGTCAGCGCACATCTTGATACCGTATTCCCGATGGATACGGAACTGAAGCTCAGAAGGGAAGGCTCACGCATCTGTATTCCCGGGATCTGCGACGATACAAGAGGATGCGCAGAAGTACTGGCATTGCTGAGGGCAATGAAGGAAGCGGATATCAGACCTGCCTGCACGCTGATCATCGGCGGGGA
The DNA here is from genome assembly GCA_003446295.1 of Erysipelotrichaceae bacterium. The sequence goes on along the minus strand of DMBB01000152.1, from coordinate 16,938 downwards.
TGTCGGTGAAGAAGGCGTCGGAAACTTCCGGGGCATGCGCCATATCTTTGAAACAAAGAATACAAAGGTCGACGCATTCATTTCGATCGACGGCTGCGGAGACCAGCTGACATACGGTGGTGTTTCCGATGTACAGTACCGCATTACATTCCGCGGGCCGGGCGGTCACTCCATGGGCGCTTTCGGACTGGTCAATCCGATCATGTGCATGGGAAGAACAATTGCCAGAATCGCTGAGCAGCGCGTACCGAATGATCCGTTTACGATCTTCAATGTATCAACGGTCAAGGGAGGCACCGGTGTGACTTCCATAGCCAGCGAATGTTCATTCACCATGGATGTCAGAAGCGCGGACGGTGAGGTAATGAAGGCATTCCATCAGAAGTGCCTGGATATCGCTCATGAATGCGCTGATGAAGAATACGCAAGATGGGAAGAAGAACGGAACTGGTCTGCCGCAAACGGAAGACGGAAGAATTTTGATCCGGATGCACGCATACAGATCAGCACGGAAGAACTGAGCGGTTCCATGGGCGGGATCCAGGATGAGAACTGCGAGATCGTAACGATCCTGAAGAATGCATTTGAAGTGTCGGGCGTTCAGCCTGTCCTGAGAAGCCTGTCTTCCACGGATGCGAATATCCCGCTTTCAAAAGGCATCCCTGCCGCAACGATCTGCAGCGGCGGAAAGAGCGGCGGAACGCATGATATCAGTGAATGGTATGATCCCACTGACGCATACAAAGGCGTCCAAAAGAACCTGTTGTGCGTGCTTGCACTGACCGGTGTGGAAGGTCTCTGCGGACCGTTGATCTCAAAAACACAGACAAAATAAACTGCCGGAATCAGTACGATAAAAAGTACTGCCTGTTTGATAACAAAACAGACAGCATTATTTCTTTCCGGTTTTTTCAGCATTTCAGTTCTTTGATCATCCGGAAAATATCGTACAGGTTTTCTTTATCGCGGCTGTATTTGGGAATCGCGATCATGATGTCATAGCTTACAGGCAGGTCAGTTTCAATGACAGTATAGTCATGGTCCTCTTTCACCAGATGCTGCGGAACCATACCGGCACCATATCCGTTTTCGACAAGCCGGAGCACTTCCTCAGCACTCGGGGATTTGTAGACAGCCGGAGGCTTCAGCTGATCGATACGCAGTTCTTCCGGGATCAGGGGTTCCAGGAATGTATCCCTCGCGTAATAGATGAAGGGGATCTTTTTGAGTTGTTTCATGAGCGGGACATCATCGCTGAGCGGATAACCTGAGGAAACTGCCAGGACAAGATGCTCATGATACAGAAGCGCAGTCTCAATGACGCTGTCACTGATCTGTCTTGCCGCAAGGATCGCAAGATCGACAGAGCCGTTTTTTAAAAGCTGCAGGGACTGGCTGGAATCAGAACGGTAAAAGTAGATGTTGATGTCAGGGAACTGTTCCTTCAGAATCGTCAGGATTCGGTCGGAAACCGAATTGTATGCCTGGTTGCATATCGCGATGCGAATCGTCCGGGAGGTATCATGCGCCAGACGCTCAATGCTTTCGTATGTTTCGCTTTTGATCTGGATCATTGATTCTGCAGTTCTCAGATATAGTTCACCAAGCGGTGTGACGGTCACTTTCTTGCCGCGGGTACGCTCAAACAGCTGGCCTCCGGCTTCTTTTTCTTCTTTTGCGAGTGCCTGGGAAAGGGCGGACTGGGAGATGTTCAGTTTTTCCGCTGCTTTCAGGATCGTTCCTTCCCTGGCGATCGCAAGCATGTATTCATAATTGTTCGTGTTCATATTCAGCCTCATAATGACTTTAGATACTCACTTTGGAATCGGATCAGCTCCTTATCGGCTTTGGAAAGCACACGGTCTTTCCTGTAAGCAAGGATCGGATTGACGATGAATGGAGGGTCAAAACTGTAAGGCGCGATCTGCTCAAGCGGTGAAAAGTTCCTTCTCTGGATGACACCGATCCCGTTTCCGGCTTTGATCATTGCGGCGATCGCTCCCGTGTTGGATGAACGGAAGATGATATTCGGGTTATATCCTGCCTGTTCAAACAATCGGTTCAGTGCTTCGCAGAAGGATACCTGTTCGCTGGGCATAATGAACGGAAGATCACGGATCATCTCAAAATCAACAACAGGGAACTGCGCATCTTTCGCCAGTCCGGAAGGGTCATAGTAGCCGGCAAAGCCTTCAGGGATCAGCAGGATCAGTTCATTTCTCGTACCGATAATGCATTCAAGATCCGGAAAATCCGGATCGGATGTACTTCCGACCCCGAAATCGATCTTACCCTTGCGGACAAGTTCCAGCATGTCGCGGTTATAACATTCTGTGAACTGCAGAGTAACAGAAGGCATGACATTCCGAAAATGTTTGTACATTCTGGCGAATACTCTCGTTCCTCCGGAAGGAGTTCCTCCGATACGGATGATCTCCTGATCAGAGGTTGAGATCAGTTTTGCTTCACGGTAAAATCTGTCCCGCTCAGCGATCATTTTCCGGGAACCCTCCAGATACAGCCTGCCGGCAGGCGTCAGGATGATGCCGTTTCTGCTGCGGATCACCAGCTGGACATTCAGTTCCTGTTCCAGATTGGTCAGCCAGGTGCTTAGCGCCGGCTGGGATATGCCCAGTTCCCGTGCTGCATTCTGAAAGGAACCCTGTTCGGCAAGGGCGGTCATATAAGTCTGGGAACGTACATCCATCATAACCTCCATTTATAAATAATTCTGATTAAATATATAATAGATACCTGTTTGTATAAAATCAAGTGATTAATTATAGTGAAATTGTCAAAAGAAAGCGGATACATTATAGAATATACTTATATAAAATATAATTATATAAGTATAAAATATGTATCTGGCCAACAGGAGGATAGTATGTTTGATTTCAACACGATCGTTACGCTTCTCGTACTGTTATGGATCATTATCGGATTCATGTCAGGAAAGTGGTCTATGGGCACTGTTGCCATGACAGGCCTGATCATCCTGGAAGTAACAAAGGTTCTGGAATTCGGTGAAGCCTTTGCGTATTTCTCATCCAACAACATCATCATGATCGGAGGTATGTTCATTCTCTCCGGCGCACTCGCAAAAACAAGCATCGTTTCCAAACTCAGGGCATGGATGCTGCAGCACGCAAGCAATCCTTCAGCAATCGTAGCCATCTATTTCGGCGCCTGCTGGCTGATGGTCCACTTCGTTTCACCGCTGGCTCTGATCTCACTGCTTCTGCCGATGATGAACGCTCTTGGTGAAGACTCCAAAGTCCAGCCTTCCCATCTGCTCTATCCGGGTTCCATCATGGCTCACGCAGCTCAGAACTCCCTGCCTTTCGGAAATACACTGACAGCATTCGTTACGATCAACGCTATGCTCGCTGCCAACGGCTCCACGGCTGAAGCAGGTGTTCTCGATAAAGTGTTCGTTGTCTTCCCGGCATGCCTGGCAACATACCTGTATCTTGTCCTGGTCGGCTGGAAGCATTATCCTGTGCACAAGGTCGATACATCCAAGATCAAGGAATTCAATGAAAAGAAATCCGACATTACTCCTGCTCAGGAAAAACTGATCTATGCAGTCTTCTGCGCAGTTATGGTCCTGATCGTCGTTGCCAACATGGTCAAGGGCTTCCCGATCGACATGTATGTCATTCCGGCAATCGCTGATATCATTCTCCTGCTGGCAGGCGTTATGAAGGTTCCGGATGTCAGAAATGCAATGAATATCGATGCACTGTTCATGCTGTGCGGCGTTCTCCCTCTGGCAACAGCTATGCAGAAGTCCAACGCAGCCCAGATCGTCGCAAATGCGATCGTCGGCATGCTCGGCGGAAATCCTTCCTTCCCGGTATTCATTCTCGCATTCATGCTGGTAGGCGGCATCCTGACACAGTTCATGTCCAATACAGCTACATATAACGTATTCTGCCCGCTGTCCATCGTTACAGCTATGCAGATGGGCTTCAATCCTGTCGCATGTGTCCTGGCGCTGTCCGCAATGACAACAGCAGCCATGCTGACACCGATGTCTTCACCGTCAGTAGCGATCGCATACGGTGCCGGCGGATATACTCAGAAAGAAGTTCTCAAAGCTTCAATCATGCCGTGGATCATCCATACAGCAGTCGTATTTGTCACGATCCTTGTTCTGTACGGAATGAACGGTACAAGCGGACTGATCGGCGGACGATGATACAATATAGATAGAGAGGAAAACCAACATGAAGATCACAAATGTTACGACTTATTCGGTTCACACTACGCAGTTCAGAAACTTCAACTTTGTCAGAATCGATACAGACGAGGGTGTCCACGGTGTCGGTGAACTCTTCTGTGTCGGCGCAGACGCAGCGGTCGCTGAAATGGTCCATTATGTATCCGAATGGGTCATCGGAATGGATCCGCTGGACAGGGAACGCATCCAGAAGCGTATCCTGAACTACTCCAGATTTGAAGGCGGTTCTGTTCTCCGCACAGCAGCTTCCGCCATCGACCTGGCACTCTGGGATATCGCCGGAAAGATCGCGAACCTTCCTGTATACAAGCTGCTTGGCGCAGTCAGGGATAAGGTTCCCGTATACTGCCACGCAATGGGCAGAAACAGTCAGGAAACTCTGGAAAACCTCCAGCCCAAGATCGATAAATACGGATATAAAGCTGTCAAGGTAGGCATCCGCGGTGCCGGGTACCTTCCGGAAGGCGAAGCGATCAATGAAGCAGTTGAAATGTTCAGCGGCCTCAGAAAAGCACTTGGTGATGCATTTGAGATCGGAACAGACCTGCAGACAAAGATCTACACACCGGCAGAAGCGATCAACATCACAAACGCCCTGGAACCGTACCGTCCGTTCTTCGTTGAAGAAGCGATCCGTCCGGACAACCTCAGGAACTGGGTAGAATATGCTTCCAAGACAAACGTCAGACTGGCAACAGGCGAACAGATCTTCACACCTCAGCTGTTTGAAGAACTGATCCAGTCCCATGCAGTTACGATCCTGCAGCCGGATATCCTGCTCGTCGGCGGTATGACAGGCATGAGAAAGATCGCCGCAATGGCAGAACCTTCCTTCCGTCTGATCTCACCTCACAACCCGCTCAGCACACTGGCTAACTGCATCAACGTTCACTTCTGCATGAGCACATACAACACGACATTCCTCGAGAACGAACCGAGAGAAGAAGGCCTTGACGCTGAACTCGTCACAGATGTCCTCAAGGTCGAAGACGGATTCATCAAGCCGAATGACAAACCGGGCTGGGGCATGGATCTCAACTATGACTTCCTGAAGGAACATGAAGCGATCGTCTGGAGCAGAGTGAATCTGAATTCACCGCGTGCATATACATCTGACGGCGCACCGCATATCATGTGATCCGAAAAAGAGTCCGTGGAATAACTGCGGACTCTTTCACCCGCAGAAATGAAACAGTAAGTGCCGATCATTTTGAAATAAAAATGAAAGAACAACAGGGACATTCCGGACGGCTCCGGCATGTCTTTTTTGATGCGCATGAAAAAAGCAGAAGCAGGATGGAGCTTCTGCCGGAAAAGAGGGAGGTTCTTTTCACCTGATGATCAGAGACATGTTACGTTTTTGACTGCGCTGTATAAGTGCGGGATCTTTTCTGCTGCCTTATGTCCGACAGCGACTGCGATCTCATATACATATCCTTCCGGGATCTGCAGGGCCTGATTGAAATATGCCATCTTTTCACCGGTCATGACATTTCTGATGCAGCCGATGATCAGACTGCCCAGACCCAGACCTTCCGCAGCCAGTGCAAGGTTCTGGGCTGCGATGCCTGCGTCAACGCCTGACCAGTGAAATGAGCTGTCGCCGCTGAGAATGAAGACAACAGGAGCTTCATAATAGAAATTATGACCGTTTGCTTTTCTTTCCTTTTCAAGTTCATCCTGGATCTCTTTCAGGACGGGATGATCGCCTTTGATCACAGTAAAATGGATCTCCTGCTTATTGGCGGCAGTCGGTGCCTGAAGACCTGCGTTGATCAGGATCTCCAGCTCTTCTTCCGTCAGTTTTTCTTCTGTATAGGCACGGGTAGAGCTTCTGTCAGCGATCGCTTTCAATACATCTTTCATATGATGGTTACCTCAATTTCTTTCTGCATCCAGTATATTTGATGACCGATCGCTGTTTCAAATGAAATGACTGTATCTGCAGCCATCAGCGCATGTGATGACCGCCGCTGCCATGTCTGTTTTTCAGAATTGATCCCGCGAAAACTCCCCGAAATTGACATGGAGAATGTATACTGTATTTGGAATTGAACATACATGTGATCGATCATGATCCGCAGAAAGGAACGGTGAATCATAATATGAGCACGCTGGAAATGAAAAATGAACTGACAGCTGAAGAAAAACGCATTGCTGAGAAGGGGCCGGATTACAAAAACTGGATCCCGGCAGGGATGACAGTAAGCCTTGTATCTGCTTCTGCAGGTCTTGCGGCAGGTGCCCTCGGAGCTGCAGTGTATGAGAAGGAACAGAATCTTCCCAAAGGTTTGAAATATGTGCTGGCTGCCGGAGCAGCGGGCATGGGGGCTGCAGCTCTCTGGAGCATGATGGCTTCAGCTGCTTTCTCTTATAAAGGCAGACGGAAGCTTTCGGAGCAGGTCATCAACGGAATCGCGGAATACATCGAGCTGCCGGAGAACGGCGTCGGTCTGGATGTAGGATGCGGAAGCGGTGCTCTGACGATCGCAGCCGCAAAGCGCAACCCGCAGGGACGCATGGTCGGCATTGACCGCTGGGGCAAGGACTATGCTTCATACAGCCTGGATCTGTGCTGCCGCAATGCATTGGCAGAGGGCGCTGAAAATGTGACTTTCCGGAAAGGCGATGCTGTGAAGCTGAATTTTGCGGACGGGGCGTTCGACGCAGTCACCAGCAACTATGTATACCACAACATCAGCGGCGCCGATAAGCAGGCTCTGCTGAAGGAAACACTGCGTGTACTGAAGAAGGGCGGGACATTTGCAATCCATGATATCATGACGCCTGCCCGCTATGGAGACATGGAGAAGTTCAGACAGGAACTTCTGGATGAAGGATATGAGAAAGTCGAACTGATCGATACGACAAGGGGCAGATTTATGATGCCCAATGAAGCGGCTCTGTACATGCTGAAGGGATCCGCCCTGCTGTACGGCATCAAATAAAGACTGTTGGACGGGAGATGAATATGGAACTGAAGAAGATCGTGATCACCGGCGGACCGTGTGCCGGCAAGACGACAGCGATGAGCTGGATCATGAACAACCTGACCAGAATGGGCTGGTGCGTTCTGTTTGTGCCGGAGACAGCCACCGAGCTGATCAGCGGCGGCGTAGCGCCGTGGACATGCGGCACGAACCTGGATTACCAGAAGGTGCAGGTCAAGCTGCAGCTGACAAAGGAAGAACTGTTTGAACAGGCTGCGCGTACCATGAAGCAGGAAAAGATCCTGATCGTGTGCGACAGGGGCTTCATGGACAACAAGGCATATATGACAGAGGAGGAATTTGCTGAAGCAGCTGCCTCCGTCAACGGGAATATCCATGAGCTGAGAGACCGCTATGATGCCGTGTTCCATCTGGTGACCGCAGCCAACGGCGCCGAGGAGTTCTATTCCAATGAGAATAACGCAGCACGATATGAAAGTGCGGAAGAAGCGATCGATCTGGACAACCGTCTGATCTCCGCATGGATGGGACATCCGCACTTTACGATCATTGATAATTCCACGGATTTTGAAAACAAGATGATGCGCCTGCTGAATGCGATCATCGCATTCCTCGGAGAACCTGAGCCTGTCGCAATGCGCAGAAAATTCCTGATCGAGTATCCGGATCTTGACTGGCTCAACAGCAATCCTCTGACCCGGAAGCTGGATGTGATCGAAACGTATCTGAAAGCACCGGAAGGAAGCACATATCATATCAAACAGACAGGTGAGAACGGACACTGGACAGCAGTTGCCACAAAGAAGATCAGGCAGGTCGGCGTCAAATCACTTGAACTGGAACGCAGACTGACGGAGGATCATTATCTGGAGCTGCTGGAAGAAGCGGATCATTCGCTCCGTTCCCTGTACAAGACCAGATATTTCCTTGCCTATGACAGACAGTACTTTGTCATCGATCTGTTCCCGTTCTGGCACGATCAGGCGATCCTCTCTGTGCAGATCCCTTCTGAGGATGCGGAGATCCGCTTCCCTGAAGAGATCCATGTGATCAAAGAGATCACTGATGTGGAAGAATACCGCAACCATTATCTGGCAAAGTGTGTGGCATGATCATATGACCGAGGCTCCCGAGAGGGAGCTTTTTGATAAGGGTTAACACAGTTGTCTAAAACAGTGTTTTCACATAAAATAGAAATAGAAGTTTAGCAGCACATAATGTTCAAAATGATTGAATTGGAGAGTTTATGGCAAAGACACTGAAAAAGACCGGCACAGGTACAAAACCCGCTGCCAAAAAGAAAGCGGATGAAAAGCCGCTTGATCCTGTTTTTCTGACCGGGTTTGACAGATATCTGCTTGCTCAGGCAACGAATTACAAGGTCTACAAAAAAATGGGCGCGCATCCGGGCAAACTGGATGGGAAGTCAGGCATGCATTTTGCTGTATGGGCACCGCATGCCAAAGCAGTTTCGATCGTCTGCGACAGGAACAACTGGGATCCGACAGCCAACTATATGCTGCCGCTGGAAAAGAGCGGTGTATTTGAAGGCTTCATTGAAGGCATGGGCTTCGGTGAGATCTATAAGTACGCGATCCTGACCAAGAAAGATGAGATCCTCTACAAGGCTGACCCGTACGGATTCTCTGCTGAATTCAGACCCGGCACAGCCAGCAGGACTGCAGACATCGAAAACTTCAAGTGGCATGATGCGAAGTGGATGAAGCATCGTGCTGAGACCGGTACTTTTGACCAGCCTCTTTCGATCTATGAAGTACACCTCGGAAGCTGGTTCAAATCCGAAAATGAGGATGTGAACGGCGGCTTCCTGAATTACCGTGAATATGCACATGAACTGGTGGACTATGTCACGTACATGGGCTACACGCATGTAGAGCTGATGGGTATTGCGGAATATCCGTTTGACGGTTCCTGGGGCTACCAGGTAACAGGCTACTATGCACCGACCAGCAGATACGGAGATCCGAAGGATTTCATGTACCTGGTCGATTACCTGCATCAGCACAATATCGGCGTCATTCTGGACTGGGTACCTGCTCATTTCCCGAAAGACGCGCATGGCCTGGCTGATTTCGACGGCGAACCGCTGTATGAATATGCAGATCCGAGAATGGGCGAGCATCCTGACTGGGGCACAAAGTGCTTTGACTATTCCAAGCCTGAAGTCAAGAACTTCATGATCGGCAACGCACTGTACTGGTATGACGAGTATCATGTTGACGGACTGAGAGTTGACGCTGTCGCTTCCATGCTGTATCTGGACTACGGCAGAAAAGACGGTCAGTGGGTTCCAAACAAATACGGCGGAAACGGCAATCTGGATGCGATGGAATTCTTCAAGCACCTCAACAGTGTCATCCGCGGCAGAAAAGACGGAACGATCATTATTGCGGAAGAATCGACCGCATGGCCTAAGATCACGGAATCCCCGGAAAATGACGGCCTTGGCTTTACATACAAGTGGAACATGGGCTGGATGCATGACTTCCTGGATTACATGAAGCTTGATCCTTATTTCCGCAAGGACAACCACAATAAGATGACGTTCGGCATGAGCTATGCGACCAGCGAGAAGTTCATTCTCGTCTTGTCGCATGACGAGGTCGTTCATCTGAAGTGTTCCATGATCAACAAGATGCCCGGACTGGAAGGCGATAAGTTCAGGAACCTGAAGTGCGGATACTTCTTCATGTTCGGTCATGCCGGAAAGAAACTGCTCTTCATGGGACAGGATTTCGCACAGTACCATGAATGGGATGAAAAGGTCGCGCTTGACTGGTATCTCTGCGATCAGCCTCTGAACAAGGATATTCAGAATTTTGTCAGGGATCTGCTCCATATGTACCGCAAATATCCTGCAATGTATGCGCTTGATGATTCCTGGAACGGATTCAGCTGGGTCAATGCGGATGACGCATCCCGCAGTATCTTCAGCTTTATCCGCAAAGACGGAACAGGCAAGAACAACCTGCTGTTTGTCGTGAACATGACACCTGTCGCATATGATGACTACATGGTAGGCGCTCCGGTTAAGGGCAAGTATACACTGATCTTTGACCAGGACGGTGAAGTTGCGCCTTCCACGGAAAAGACACGCGTATTTACCGCAAAGAAGGGTGAGTGCGATAAGCTGCCTTACCGCATCAGCTATCCTCTGCCGGGATACGGATGTGCGGTATTCAGATTCAACGGAAAAGAATGAACATGAAAAACTGCTCCGGAAGGGGCAGTTTTAAAGGAGTGCTGTATGGAAGATATTAAACTGATCCTGGCGGACATTGACGGAACGCTTCTGAATGATGAAGGCCGGGTAACACCCCTTACAAGAGATGCAATACACAAACTGAAGGACGCAGGCATCCGCTTCGGTATTTCGACAGGCAGAACCCCATACGCTGTGCGCAGACTGCTGAAGGACTGGGGACTGGATGACGCAACAGACTACATCATCGGTTTCAACGGCGGCAGCATCTACAATGTTCATACTCAGGAAATGAGTTCGAACTTTATGCTGGACGGTGAGACGATATTTGAACTGCTGAACGACCTGAAGGATTTCCGCTTCAATGCGTGCATCTATGACAAGGATACGCTGCATACGCTCAGGGAAGACAAAATGATGATCAGGACTGCAGAGATGAACAAGCTGGAGCTGATCGTTGATGATTTTGAAGGATACAGGCACAGTGCTGTCAATAAAGTCCTGGTAACGGCGGAAGCTGATGAGATGGACCGCATCGTTGCGTATTATGAACAGCATCCTGAACCCAGAAACTACAAGCCTGCCAGATCGGCAGATATCCGTCTGGAAGTGATCCATCCTGAACTTTCCAAATCAAAGGGGATCGCCATTTTGCTGGAGCGTCTGGGTCTCAGGGCGGATGAGGTCATGACGTTTGGCGATATGATGAATGATTTCGATATGATCCGTGATTATGTCGGAGTTGCCATGGGCAATGCGGATGAACGCATCAAGGCAGTCGCGAAATACCATACCGCTTCCAACAATGAGGACGGGATCGGCGTCTTCATAGAAAAGAATCTTCTGAAATGAAAAAATATGATTTCAATATAGCCAGAGATGGCTTTTACGGATGTTATTATCCGAATCAGCGCAGTACTGACCGGGCAATGATCCTGATGATCGGCGATTCACCGGATGACACGCTGGCAAAAGCAGCTGTCAGATGGACGCACAAGCATGGTCTCAGCGCGCTGGCGATGTCACCCGCGCAAAAGGATTACGGGCATCACAATTATCCGCTTGAGCGGATCGGCAGGGCAGTGACGTACCTGAAGCGCCTTGGCTTCCGGAAGATCGGGATCTGCGGAGCCTCCACGACAGGCATGCTGTCGCTGCTCGCTGCATCTTATTACGAAGACATTACATTGACGATCGCTCTGACGCCGTGTGATTTTGTCATGGAAGGATTTTACCGTGACGGAAAGGACGGGGCCGAGGAACGTCCTGGAGACAATGAATCAACAGTTTCATGGCAGGGAAAACCGCTTCCCTATCTTCCATATGCTTACCGGCATCCTCAATACTGGCAGAAGATCCAGGAAGAGTCCAAGCGGCGCGGCGACATGATCGCCTCAAGAGATCTGTTCGATGAATCCGAACGGCTTCATCCTCTGCAGGAGGAAGAATTGATCAAAGTGGAACGGATCCATGGCAGGATCGTATTTGTCGGCGCACAGGATGATGTCCTGTGGGATACCTGCAGGTATATTGACAGAATGACGCAGCGTCTGGACAGACTGCCTCATGACAGTACATATACAGCGCTGAAGTATGATCATGCGACACACTTTGTATTCCCTCAGGATATGCTGGACGGGATCATCCCGTTTGGTTCTTCCGCTCTGATCGGCCTGTGTTTTACCGATGCCAGAAAGCATCCCCGGGAATGTCTGGCGGCACGCAGAGACATTGCCGAACAGCTGTCAAAGGAGTTCGAGGCCTGGAAATAAAGACAGAACCTTGGTCACATCACGACTTATGGCGTCTCCTCAGATGGCATCTTTGTCTTCAGCTTTTATGAGATTCAGAGTGAGAGAGCAGAGTGCCAGTCTTAATTTACAGAAACAATGAAAAAGACACAGATGCGGATATATCTGTGTCTTTCATTTATACCTGAATGTGCTGAACGCCGGTACCTGACATCTGAATCAGTTCAGAAACGATTCATGTTCAGCGCTGCTGATTCTTTTCGAGCTCTTCCATGAAGACGCGCTTGATCTCTGCAACAGCAGCGTCTGTGTCGGCGTTGGATACAACGTGCTTGAACAGGGGGGCGATCTCCATATCCATCTTCGCTTTGTTCAGACGTCTCTCAATGGATGCTTCATCATCCTTGTAGCGCTCGGATACCTGCTTCTCAAGCTGTTCAAAGCTTTCCGGCATGACAAAGAACGCAACTGCTTCGGGAATATTCAGCTTGATCGGACCGACACCCTGTGCTTCCACTTCGATCAGAACGTTCTTTCCCTTATTGATCAGGAAGTCGATCTGCGGTCTCGGTGTTCCGTAATAGTATCCGTTGAATTCTGTATATTCGAGAAGCTCATGCTTCTTGACTGACTCGGCAAATTCATTGTGTGAAACGAAATAGTAGTCCTTGCCGTCTATTTCATCCGGACGCTGAGGTCTTGTTGTTTCGGAGATGGAATAGAACAGTTTCATATCGGGATCGTTCAGAAGCGCTTCGCGGATATCTCCTTTTCCGACTGAGCTCGCGCCGCTCAGGATCAATACAAGTCCTTTGGACATAACATTTTCCTCCTCATTGCTAAACCAATAGTAACATATGTTTATTCGTTGTTTTCAAGATATTGATTCATCCATGCAGTGATTTCCTTCAGCCTGCGGATCCTGTGCTTCGGTTTTCCGCCGCGCGACAGTCCGTGGTTTTCGCCGTTGAACATCACAAGCTTTGTATCAACGCCGACCAGTCTGAGTGCTGTAAACATCTGTACGGCTTCAGGCATCGGGCATCTGTAGTCTTCTGTGGAATGGATGAAGAGCGTAGGGGTAACAGCATTGTTGACATATTTGAGCGGTGACATATCCCACAGCTCTTTGTCACAATGACGGATATCCGGGAAGCTCATCATGTTATGGATGAATCCGACGCTGATGTCGGAAACAAGCAGTTCCGAGATCCAGTTGGAAATGGAACGCTGGGAAGCAGCTGCTGCGAACCGGTCTGTATGACCGATGATCCAGTTCGTCATGTATCCGCCATAGCTTCCGCCGGTCACGCCGACACGCTTCTGATCGATCGCAGGGTATTTCGCAAGGACAGCATCCGTGAAATCCATGATGTCTTCATAGTCGATCGTGCCCCATGCGGGTCTCAGGTCGGCAAATGCTGTGCCGCGTCCTGCCGAGCCTCTCGGGTTGCAGAAGAATACAAAGTATCCCAGGCTTGCCCAGTACTGCATCTCATGATAGTAGACGGTACCGTATATCGCTTCCGGTCCGCCATGGATATCCAGAATGGCAGGATATTTTTTGTCCGGATCGTAATCCTTCGGCAGCAGTACCCATCCATGGATCGGTGTTTCCTTGTCCAGAACGATCATCTGAGGCTCTGCTACATAACGGTCTTTGAGCACTTCCGCATTGAAGTCTGTCAGGCATTCCGCCTGATCACCTTTGATCCGGTATACTTCCTGCAGTGCCTGTCCTTTCATCATGATCGCATACAGGGCACCATTTCCCGTTACAGCAGTATCCACACTGCCTCCGCAGTGATATTCTCTGCTGATCTGATCGCCATGGATCCTGAACAGGGATACTTCATCGCAGTCAGAACCGTTGAACAGCAGATCATCCTGATCCTTATACATACCGTTCAGTTTGCCGAACTGCGCGTCTGTTGCCAGAGAGCTTCCGAAGTTCATATCACAGTCGATCAGCAGATGCATTTCGCCGTCTTTGACTTCATATACTTTCGGATTATCGTTTGTTCCGTCAACGGAAGCAATCGCCAGCACTCTGCCTTCCGAGAACCATACCTTCCTGACGGACATATCATCCTTATCATAGAGAACACATGTTTCATCGCTGGCACTGTCATACAGCCAGATCTTTGAAGTGAACTTCTGTACATATTCATATTCCGCTCCGCTGTATACGATCTTCGTATCACAGATGTCTGCGGAAGAAACATTGGTATTTCCGGATACAAGTGCTTTCGGAGCGGACTTTTCATCCGCAATGAACAGCCTAGTTCTGTTTCCATTGATGAATCCTCTGCCGTTGAAGACAAACGGATATTCCGTAACAACATGGTAATCGGCATCTTCTGCCTTTGCGTCAAGGTATTCCTGACGTTCACCTTCCGTCAGCAGGTGGTAATCAGGACAGTCTGTGCTGCAGGCTGCCGTGACGAGCCACTCTTTCTCTCCGAAGGGTCTGAGATCCGTGACTCTGAGCGGAAGGGTAAAGGAGCCTCTGGTCTCACCGTTGTCCGGACACAGTGTTTTGATGACAGTGCCGGGTTTTTCCTTGACAGGCTCAAGCAGATACAGACCTCTTTCATTCACTGTATAGCTGCAGGACGGAGCCCAAGGAGTCAGGGGATGACGCTCTGCTGTTTCCGGATCCATAGACCACAGACGGTGCCTGTATCCGTTCTCTTTCATGTCGCACTGTGTTTCGACAAAGTACAGTCTTGTTTTATCAGAACTGATCTGCAGGTCCGATAAATAGTGGAATTCAGTAAATAAATCTCTTTCAACCGGTTTCATAAATACTCCTGTACGATTACTACACAATCCTAACATATGTGAAAACACATTTCATTTATATCAAAATATGAAAGTATTTTCATGTAACAATTAGTGAAATATTCTTGAAAACAGTTCCGATATGTTGTAATTTAATGTCATCTTTTCTGCAGAAGCGGCAGAATGGATTTGTATTGTTTCAGTCTTACGGGCTGAAAAAGAAAGTGCAGGTGGGAGAATGCCATTACTTGACGTAAAAAACCTGGAAACAGTATTTAAAACAGATCAGGGTATCGTCAGAGCGGTACGTGATGTTTCCTTCACACTGAGTGAAGGTGAAGCACTCGGTATCGTAGGTGAGTCCGGTTCGGGAAAAAGCCAGACTATGTACTCTGTGATCGGTCTGCTGGCCGGGAACGGCAGAGTAGAACACGGTGATATTATGTTTGATGGAAAAGACATATCGCCGAAAAACTTCAAAACACAAAAGGAATACGAGAATGTCATGAAGGATATCCGCGGCAACACGATGGGAATGATCTTCCAGGACCCGATGACCTTTTTGAATCCGGTGCTGAAGATCGGTACTCAGCTGACGGAGCCGATCCTGAATCACAATAAGATCTCCATGGAAGATGCCAAAAAACGTGCCATCGAACTGATGACGCTGGTCGGCATCCCTTCACCTGAAAAACGTATTGAACAGTATCCGTTCGAGTTCTCCGGCGGTATGCGTCAGCGTATCGTCATTGCGATCGCCCTGGCTAACAATCCGAAGCTTGTCATTGCGGATGAGCCGACGACAGCGCTGGACGTTACGATCCAGGCACAGGTGCTGGAACTGATCGACGAACTGAAAAACAAGAGCAACTCCGCTGTCATTATGATCTCTCATGACCTTGGCGTCGTCGCAAAGCTCTGCGACAAGATTGCGATCATGTACGGCGGAAAGATCGTTGAATTCGGTACGGACAGAGATATCTTCTATGAACCCAAGCATCCTTATACAGAAGGTCTGCTCGGATGCATCGCCAATCCTGAAGATGATGATGAAGAAGAACTTCATCCGATCGCGGGCTCCCCGCCGGATCTTCTGAATCCTCCGAAGGGCTGTCCGTTTGTGGACAGATGCGACAAAGCCATGAAGGTCTGCAAGGATTATCCGCCGCAGGAGATCAGATTCAGTGATACACATACCAGCTCCTGCTGGCTCTATGATGAAAGGGTGGTGGCAAAATGAGTGAGAAACCGATTCTGAGCGTCAGCCATCTGAAGACATATTTTGACGTCACTAAAGGATTATTTTCCAAGAAACAGGTCGTAAAGGCAGTCGATGATGTCAGCTTTGACATCATGCCCAACGAAACATTCGGTCTGGTCGGTGAATCAGGCTGCGGCAAGAC
>DMBB01000152.1:0-442 GCA_003446295.1 Erysipelotrichaceae bacterium | reverse complement strand
GCCCAGCTGAAGAACTACAGAAAGAACATGCAGATGATCTTCCAGGATCCGTATGCTTCACTGAACCCCCGTATGACCGTCGGTGAGATCATCAAGGAACCGATGATCATCCACAACATTTTTAATACAGACGCAGAGCGTGAAGCACGCGTTGTTGAACTGCTGAAGATCGTAGGTCTGAAGCCTGACCACATCCGCCGTTACCCGGCTGAATTCTCAGGTGGACAGAGACAGCGTATCGGTATTGCCAGAGCTCTGGCGGTTGACCCGAAGTTCATTGTATGCGATGAGCCGATCTCTGCCCTGGACGTTTCCATCCAGGCACAGGTCGTCAACCTGCTGAAGAACATTCAGAAGGAACTCGGTCTGTCATATCTGTTCATTGCCCATGACCTTTCCATGGTCAAGCATATTTCTGACCGTATCGGCGTTATGTATCTGG
>DMBB01000271.1 GCA_003446295.1 Erysipelotrichaceae bacterium | reverse complement strand
CACAACCAGTTTGTCGCAAGCGCAAAGGCAGTTGTCATCGGCCATGAGATCAATCCGGACAATAAGATCGGTCTGATGATTGCCGGTACGATGTCCTATCCGTATACACCAAATCCGAAGGATATCAAGGAATCCCAGGATAAGATGAACATGTCCAACTGGTTCTGCGGCGATGTACAGGTCAGAGGCCACTATCCGTACTATGCTAAGAGATACTTCAAGGACCACAATGTCGTCCTGCGCACAGAGCCGGGTGATGATGAGATCCTGGCAAAGGGCACAGTGGACTTCTACAGTTTCTCCTACTACATGAGCAGCTGCGCAAGCGTGGATCCGGAAGCCCTCAAGGGTGCCGGCAATATGTTCACCGGTATCGTCAATCCGTATCTGAAGGCTTCGGACTGGGGCTGGCAGATCGACCCGGAGGGACTGCGTATCTATCTGAACGAAGTATATGGCAGATATGAGATCCCGCTGTTCATCGTTGAAAACGGTCTTGGTGCCAACGATGTGCGTGCCGAAGACGGCAAGTTCCACGATGATTACCGCATCAACTATCTGCGTGATCATATCAGGGCAATGGAACAGGCAATCGAAGACGGCGTTGACCTCATGGGTTATACCATGTGGGGATGCACGGACCTGGTATCCGCTTCGACCGGTGAAATGAAAAAGCGCTATGGCTTCGTCTATGTTGACCGTGACAACGACGGCAACGGTGACTTCCACCGTGAGCGCAAAGATTCATTCTACTGGTATAAGAAGGTCATCGAAACAAACGGCGAAGATCTTGACTGAGCATACGGGGCTGCGGCCCCGTTTTAATCTGCCATGAACAGCTGCACACGAACTGGTCAGAATCAGGAAACAGTGCAATGATATACAGGGAAACAGGAAATGAGTATGAAGGTAGTGCTGATCGATGGTGAAAACGGTGGATCAATGAAACGATGCGCGGAATATCTTGCGCATGAAGGGATCTTATCTGAGATCCTGGTCCTGCAGGATGAGATACAGGGATGCGTGGCATGCGGAAAATGCTATAAGCAGTCACGCTGTATTTTTCATGATGAGATCAACCGGCTCCTGGATCATGCGGATGAATATGACGGGATGATCGTTTCCGCAAATGTTTATTACGGAAAACCCGATGACAGGGTGCTTCGCTTTCTGGAACGTCTGTTCCGATGCGATCCGGCAGTATGGGCACTGAAGCCTGCCGCATATGTTTTGTCTGCCAGAAACAGCAGTTCTGCGCATGCGGAGGAACTTCTGGCAGGATCATTCAGGGAAATGATCATTTCCGGGTGCTGTACAGTGCGGCCGAATGCAGAGGAAGACAAAGAAGATTCGCTGCATGATATGTGCAGTGATATGGCGTGGCTCCTGAAATGCATTGATGCAGGAGATAAGGCAGGCATGAAAAAACCTTCCGGATATGTCCGGAAGGATATCAGTTATATGCGATGAAACAAATGATCTGATCAGGCAGCTTCAGCAGCTGCTTTTCTTCTGTATGCCGCAATGACGCAGACGATGACAAGCGCCTGTACAACGGCCATTGTCCAAAGGACGACGTTGTAATTGCCGGTCGCATCGAACATATATCCGATCAATGTTCCGGACAGTGCGCCGATCATGGATCCCATGAATGAGATCACCGGATATCCTTTGGAGTAGTTCTGTGCGCCGAACAGGTCGGAGGCGATCAGTGCGATGCCTACGGAAGAGTTCGCAGCGGAAACCGTGCAGAGGAATGCGCCTGCCTGAAGCGTCAGACGTGCTGATGTAAAGAGCAGGATGAAGTTGGAAATCAGTGACAGGAAAGCTGTGACGATCATTGCCTTGGAATTGCCGAACCGGTCAGCACCTGTACCGTAGATCAGTTTGCAGGATACACTGCCTGCCATCGCTGTTGACAGCAGCAGCGCGCCGAACTGTGAATCAAATCCCTTGGATTCCGCAAAAGCAGGGAAGTGCTGGGTGAACTGAGCGGCAATGCATACCAGGATCGTAAATCCGGCAGCCAGGGCAAATTCGATTGACAGGAAACTGAAATGCGGTGCACGTCCTCTGATGACATGAGTCGGGTTTTCCTTCAGGAACTTCTCATATTCTTCCTGTCCGTATGCTGTCATGGACGAATCCTGCGGCCGCAGTGTGAACGGGAAGAGCAGGGCAGGCAGGTTGAACAGGACGATCGCTGCGGCTACAGCCAGGAATCCGGTCCGCCATCCTGCGCTCTGAATAATACCGGTGAACAGGGATGAAAGGATCAGTGCCGGAACGCCTGAGAACGTCATGGCAATGCTGGTGAATACGCCGTGTGATTTGCGGAACCAGTTGTTGATCAGCGTTGTGACTGTGACAAATCCGCAGATCCCGCAGCCCAGACCGCGCAGGGCACAGAGCAGGTACAGCGGAAACAGGGAATTGCAGAGTGAGAACATTGCTGTGGAACCGGCCATGAGTATCGTGGCCGCAAACAGAAGCGGCTTCAGTGATTTCGGCTTGATGATATGCGGTGTGATCATTCCCATTGAGGACGAGGCGACACTGAAGATCGAACTCATCATTGCGACAGAACCGCGTCCCACTCCGAACTCAGCTGCGATCGGGGTATAAAACAATCCGTTGGTGTTAAAACAGATACCGACTGCACTTGCGGCAAGTCCGCATGAGGCTGCCAGTACCATCCAATACTTACTGCTCATCTTCATAGCATAATACCTTCTTGTTACGCTCAAATTGTAAACGAAAACGGGAAAAAGAAAAGAAGCAGGCGCTGAACTTTGCCTGCTTCGGTACTTTTGTGTCAGATCAGGAAGTATTTCAGTACAAACAGTACGGCAAGTACGTACATAAGTACCGACATCTTTTCTGTTTTGCCTGTCAGCAGATGCAGAACGACGTAGGAAATGATGCCGAATGCAATACCTTCGGAAATACTGTATGCGAAGCCCATCATCGTAATGCAGATGAAGCAGGGGATCGCATCTGTCATATCTGCCCAGTCGATATCGCGGATCTGCTGCATCATGAGGAATCCGACGACGATCAGCGCAGGTGCTGTTGCAAAGGAAGGAATCGTCAGGAACAGCGGTGACATGAACAGAGCTGCCAGGAAGAGAACACCTGTTACGCAGCTGACCATACCTGTACGTCCGCCTTCGGAGATACCGGAGGATGACTCAACGAATGTTGTGATCGTGGATGTGCCAAGGCATGCGCCTAACGTTGTGCCGATCGCATCAGCCAGCAGTACCTGCTTGATGCCGGGAAGCTTTCCGTCTTCATCCAGCATATCTGCTTTGGAAGCACAGCCGATGACTGTTCCCAGTGTATCGAAGATATCGACGAACAGGAATGCCAGCATCATGACCACGAAGTCACCGAAATGCTCGCCGATGAATCCGAAGTCAAATTTGAACATTGTTGATGACATGGATGCCGGTGCGGAGAAGACAGCTGACGGAATGAGGGAGTAGAATCCAAGTTCCGGATTCGGTACATACAGTCCGACGAGCTGGCAGACGATGCCGAGCAGCCATGTTGCGAGAATGCCCAGCAGCATATATCCTTTGACGCCTTTGATGAGCATGTATGCTGTGATGATGACGCCGATCATTGCCAGGAGAACGGTAATGCCTTCCGTAAAGAATGTGCCTGTTTCCAGAGATGCCTTGAAGGAGAACAGACTGACCAGTGTTGCGCCGTCTACGATAATGTGGGCGTTCTGGCATCCGATGAAGGCAATGAACAGTCCGATACCGCAGGATACTGCGATCTTGAGCGTCTTGGGAATGGAATTGAAGATCGCTTCACGGACATTGGTAAGCGACAAGACGATGAAGATCAGACCTTCACACAATACAGCGGTCAGCGCGACCGGCCATGAGTAGCCCATGGATCCGCAGATCGTATAAGCGAAGTAAGCGTTCAGGCCAAGTCCGGCGGACAGTGCGAACGGCTTGTTTGCCAGAAGTGCCATTGCAAAGCACGCTATTGCGGAAGATACAGCAGTAGCGGTAAAGACAGCGCCGCTGTCCATGCCGGAAGCGCTCAGAATATTCGGGTTTACAGCCAGGATATAGACCATGGTCATAAATGTAGTGAGGCCGGCAGTGAGCTCAGTACGTGTATTCGTACCGTTCTCTTTCAGTTTAAACAGATTTTCAAACACAGGATCGTTCCCCTTTCATTGATATGCATCAGTGCAGGCTTCTCATATCCCCCTGATAACGAACAGGATGCGCTGCACCAATGTAAGAATAATCACTATTATATGCTAAATACGGGAAAAGAATTCAAGAATCATACGATGTATTTGAATGTCTGTTATCTGCGGAAGATGAGGAACAGATTATAATGAAGGTAAGCATAAGGAATTTTGAAAATCATGGAGGCATAGCTATGAGAAATCATGAAGTTACGGTACCTCAGTTTCTGCTGGACAAAAACGGTGAGATCGCCGAACCCGGATGGGCGCGCTCACAGGTCTGGAGATACAGCAGGGACATGATCAAGGCAAACAAGCTCAGAGTGAAGGAATGGGATTATTATCTGATCGCATCAAAAGACTTCGCACTGGCACTGACCGTGTCTGACGACGGCTATATCGGGCTGCAGTCCGTATCGCTTCTGACGTTCGGCGGAACACCGTGGGAACATACGGAAACGGTACTGAACCTTTTCCCGATGGGAAAACAGAAAATGCCTGCATCTTCACGCCAGGGGGATGTCGTATTTGATAACGGACGTCTGAGTATCCGCTATGAGCTCAGCCAGGGACAGCGGCATATCAAATGCAGTTTCAAACAGTTCAACGGAGACAAAGACCTGAAATGCGATGTGATCCTGCATGAAGATCCGAATGATGACAGTATGGTCATCGCAACGCCCTGGAATGAGAAGCATGCGTTCTACTATAATCAGAAGATCAACTGCATGCCGGCGGAAGGAACCGTGGAATATGACGGGCATACCTATCGGTTCGATCCGGAACATGATTTCGGAACACTGGACTGGGGCAGAGGCGTCTGGACATATGACAATACATGGTACTGGGGCAGCGGCAATGCCAGGATCGACGGGCACAGGTTCGGCTTCAACCTGGGCTATGGCTTCGGCAATACATCTGCCGCAACGGAAAATGTCATATTCTGGGACGGCAAGGCGCATAAACTGGACGATGTGAAGTTCTGCATTCCCAACGACAACGGACCGGATCCCCTGAATGGCACGGGAGAACAGGTCAAGCCGGGCATGTCAGGAGATATGGATTCTCCGGAATACATGAAAGAGTGGACATTCACATCATCAGACGGCAGATTTGAGGCAGTGTTCCGGCCGGTGCTTGACAGGAGTGCCAAGATCGACCTGAAGGCGATCATTTCCGACCAGCATCAGGTGTTCGGCCTGATGAGCGGCACAGCCGTTCTGGATGACGGAACACCCGTTGAATTCAAGGACGTGCTCTGCTTTGCAGAAAAAGTACACAATCAATACTGAGGTGAGAACATGAAAAAAACACTGCTTGCAGGGACCTATACGGAACAGGGAAGCCGTGGCATCTACCGGTTCGGATTTGAAGACGGCGTGCTGTCGGAAGCACAGCTGTTTGCGGAAATACAGGACCCGAAATATATCTGTACAAACGGCAGACTGACCGCCGCGGTCGGGACATGGAACGGCAGGTCCGGAGCGGCCGTGCTGGATGAAAACGGACAGATCATTGACTGCAGGGTATTTGAAGACAGCCCGTCCTGCTATATCACCTGGGTCAAAGACAGACTGTATTGCGCCAATTACCATGCCGGACACTTTACGGTGCTGGAATACCGTGACAGGCATCTGGAAGTGATCCGCACTGTTGAGATCCGCGAAAAGGCCGGCTGTCATCAGGTGATTGTCACGGATGACAGGATCCTTGTGCCATGTCTGTTCCTGGATGCCGTCAAAGTGTTTGACCATGAACTGAACGAACTGCCGCAGATCTCTTTCCCGGAGGGAACCGGACCCAGGCACGGCATCATGACGAAAGACGGAAAGCATCTGTATCTTGTTTCCGAGCTCAGCAATGAACTGTTTGAGATCGAAACACAGCACTGGACCATTCAAAGGCATATGAGCGTGCTGCCGGAAGGGAAAACACATATGAAGGACAGCGCAGCCATCCGGCTCAGTGAAGACGAACAGACGCTCTATGTATCGACCCGCACACTGGATGTGATCTCCGTCATCGACATCGCTTCATTCACATTGAAGCAGTGCGTGCCGTGCGGCGGCAAACATCCCAGAGATATTTACAGACTCGGACAATGGTTATTGTCCGCCAACCGTTTTTCCGATACGGTATGCTGTTTTGCGCTGAATGAAGACGGCACGATCGGTGAAATGACCGGCAGCACAGATATAATCCAGGCAGTCAGCCTGGATGTCATGGAGTGATCGTATGGTCTCGGTCAATGTTTATGAACGTTATTACAGGGCGGAATGCCTGTATAACGGAATCATGCGGCATGGCGCCAAGGCAGTTCTCCTGTATGAGTCTGAAGAAGGCTCTTACAGCTATACGGCACAGCTGATCTTCTTCCCGCATAACGATCCGGAGGATTATGGCGTTACTTATGACGCATTCTTTACGGAAACACTTCTGGAAGGAAAAGGCAGAAGGTCAAAGAAAAAAGAAGCGGAACTGCTGGAACATCTGCAGGAATGCTGTGACAGACTTGCCGCACAGGCAGGCGGGACGGTATTCTGGGAGGAACCGCTCACACCCGAACGAAGAGGATAAATAAAACAGGCACCGTATGCGCGGTGCCTGTCGTGCGTTCTGCTTATTTCTTGCCCATCAGAAGGCTTGCAAGATTCATCAGAGAGCTGAGATTTCCTGCAGAGGATGTGTTCTGAGCATTTGTATTGTTTCCGTTCAGGCTGAAGACCTGTCCATAACCGTTGTTGGCGGGAGCTGCTGTCTGCTGTCCTGCAGCTGCTGTCTGTCCTGTCAGCTGTGACATCAGCTGTCCCATCTGCTTGGCATTCAGCGTGATGTTCTGGGCAGCCTGTGCCTGTGTGATCTGAACAGTGCCGCTGCCGAGCATGGACATGATCTGAGCAAGCTGGAGGCCTGTCAGGGTAACTGTCTGCTTGGAAGATGTATAGACTTTTCCGCCGAGCTGGTTCAGCATCTGCTTCAGCTGCTCGCCGTTCAGCGTTACGGACTGCTTTGCCTGTGCCTGTGTGATCTTGAGCTGTTCTTTCGTGAACATCTGCATGATCTGTGCCAGCTGCATGCCGGTCAGCTCAACAGTCGTGTTTGCGGAAGTTGTCTGCGTCTGCTGCTGTGCCTGAGTGCCGCCGAACAGGCTGCCAAGCAGTGAGCCTGTGCTGTTCTGCTGGGGCTGCTGTGCCTGCTGAGCTGTCTGTCCGCCGCCCAGCAGTGCGGAAAGCAGACCGCCTGTAGGGCTGCTCTGCTGAGCACTTGTGTTATTGCCGGAAGCCGACTGCAGCATGTTCATGACTGCGAGCAGGTCATTGGCATCCAGCTTGCCATCCAGCAGTGCACCGATGCCGGAAGCTCTTGTGACACCGTCTGCCTGGCTGCTGAATCCGCCGGTCAGCTTCATCAGGTTCTCTGCATCGATCTGGCCTTCTGCACCGAGATACAGCTTCATGATGTTGTTCTCGGAAACCTGTCTTGTGACCTCGGATACCTCGCTGTCACTCAGCTTCTCATCTGCCAGGATGCTTCTGACAACACCTTCTGTGCCGTCTTTCAGCATGTCGTTCATTTTGGAAGGATCGGATGCCAGGGTACTCAGTACCTTGGTGACATTATTATTCTTTTCGCTCATTGTAAACTACCTCATTTCTTACCAATATTTTGACATTCAAACACCCGAAAGTACAGCAAATATTCAGCGGAATACAGGGTCTTCGCTTTATAATAAGGAACATACAGAAGCAGGAGGATTTAACTATGACTGATATGCTTGCCAGATACAAGGCTGCTGAAAAGCTTGTTCCCTGGAATACGAAACATGCTGTTCTCAACGGCAAACCGACAGCGAAACCGCTGGACGATTCGCGTTTTTACTGGGCAAAGGAAGTGCGCGAAGGTGAAGATGTTCACTCCGTATTTCGCAAGGTCAGTACTGTTGACGGGACTGAAGAGGATCTTTTCGATCATGCGAAGCTGTGCGGTCTGCTGTCGACAGATCATATCCCGTTCGCTTCCTGCAAAGTCAAAGACGGGAAACTGGAATTCACATATGAAGAATATGATTATGCGTACGATCTGAATGAGGAGACCCTGGAGAAAAAGGGGTATCATCAGGAACGCGCGGTTTCTGTTTCTCCCGATCAGACAAAAGAGATCTTTGTCAGAGATCATGATTTGTGGATCAGGGACTGCCTGAACGGAAAAGAAACAAGGATGACATTTGACGGCGTCAAAGATTTTGAATACGGCAAATGCGCTGAATACAGCGGATATATTACCGACCGTGTCAAAGGAAAGCCGGAAATGCCCGGCGTGCTGTGGGCACCCGATTCAAAGCATTTCCTGACATTCAAGCTCGATCAGAGAACGGTACCGGAGCTGTATATCATACAGTCCTATGACGAGGAAACAAGGGAAAGCATCCGTCCTCGTCTGCATACATATAAGTGCTCATTCCCGGAGGACAAGGAGATCCCCCTGGCATACTACTGCATGGGCGACGCCGAGGCATGCACGGTAACCATGCTTGACATGGAGCCCCAGCCTGCCGGCGGACCGCTGTTCGGTGAGCACTACGGAATGGCAAAATGGCTGGATGACGGCAGTGCGGTCTATACGACGCTTGTCCGCAGAGGCTGCAAGTCTGCAGCATTCGTCCTGATGACAACGGAAGGTGAAGTCAGGACACTGCTGGAAGAAACGACCGATACGGCGCTGAATATCCGGACACACGGAAATCTGGACGGCTTCAATGATTACTGCGCCAGCAATTTCCTGTCACAGGACAAAAAGACGCTTGTATGGCAGAGCGAACGCGACAATTTTGCGAGACTGTTCCGCTATGACGGGGAAACAGGTGAACTGCTGAATGCCATGACGCCTGCTGACTGCAGTGTCGGCGAACTGATCGCTTATGATGACAGCCATGTTTATTTCTACGCCAGCAATCTTTCCTGCACAAGCGATCCGTATTACCAGCTTGTCTGCAGAACTGCGTATGACGGAAGCGGCTTTGAAGTGCTGACTCCGGAAGACGGCATGCACAGATGCACGATCATCAACGATATGATCATCGATACATGGAGCAGGGTCGACTGCCCGCCTGTGACGAACCTCAGAAAGAAGGACGGCACGATGGTCAGGGAACTGGTCAGCGCAGACATCAGTGACCTGCTTGCCAGAGGCTATATCATGCCGGAGCGCTTTACAGTCACTGCAAGCGACGGTGAAACAACGCTGTACGGCATCCTGATCAGACCGGCAGATTTTGATGAAACAAAGAGCTATCCGTTCATTGACTATATCTATGGCGGCATGCAGTGCTACAACGTTCCGAAAGCATTCGCTTATGAAGGTGCAATCGACGGCAGGGAAATGATGGGCGGACTGGAAGAGCTGGCACAGCTTGGTTTCGCAGGCATCATCCTGGATGGTCTTGGAACACCGGGCAGAGGCAAGAAGCTGCACAACATCAGCTATGAAAATATCCATGGCTGTGCCGGATTGAAGGACCATGTCACATCACTGCCGGAGCTGAAGGAGAAATTCCCGTTCCTGGATCTGGACAGAGCTGGCATGTGGGGCAATTCCGGCGGCGGATGCGCGACATCCAGAGCCATGCTGGAATATCCTGATACATATAAGGTCGGCGTATCATCTGCCGGCAACCATGACCAGCGCATGTACAACAACCAGTGGACCGAAACATATTACGGTCTGTACAACAAGGAGATCTACCTGAAGGGCGACAATACCGCGCTGGCAAAGAACCTGAAGGGTCATCTGTATATCGTGCACGGTGCAATGGATGACAATGTTGCCATGTCGCAGTCGATCCGCCTGATCGACGCTCTGATCAATGAAGACAAGGACTTTGATTTCCTGATCCTCCCGCGCACCAACCACAACGTACCGGCAAACCCGTACTTTATCCGCCGCAAGATGGACTACTTTGTCAGATATCTGCTGGAAGAGGAAGTGCCTTCATACAGATTCGTCATGCCGGAGGACTGACATGAACAGGATCACCGAAAGCAGCAGGATCATTGCGGAAAATCTGATCAGTTCGATCATGAAGGACTATGATGCCTGCGGCCTGGCCGCCTGCATCATTGATCACACCGGAACCGTTCAGTATGAGCTTTTCAAGGGAGAGCGTGAGAAAGGCACCGGAAAAGAGATCAATGGTGAGACGATCTTCGGTCTGGCGTCCGTTACCAAATCATTTACGGCACTTGCAGTCATGCAGATGGCGGAGGCAGGCATCCTGTCATTGGATGATCCTGTCTCGAAATACATTCCCGAGTTTACAAACAGGAATACAGATACAGTAAAGATCAGTCACCTGCTGAGCCATGCGGGAGGATTCTTCCCGCTGCCCAGGATCGTTGTTGATCAGGTCGCGGAGCAGCTCGGCCTGCATGAGGAAACAGACGGAGACCTGGCATACAATGAAGCCCTGGCTGCGGAAGGCGGCCGGCTTGTGGCACAGCGTCTGGATGAACAGACCATGGAACACGGACTGAACGGGAGACCGGGAGAATACCTCAGCTACTGCAATGACGGTTTCGGACTGCTGTCCGAGATCGTCCGCAGATACGGAGGCTGTCCGTCTTTTGCACAGTACCTGAACGAAAAGGTACTGAAGCCGATGGATATGAACCGTTCCTTCTGTGATTTCGTGCGTCCTGCAAAGGATGAAAATGCAGCGATGCTGTATGAGAAAAAAGACGGCGTCATGACAGGACATCGGAATTATCATGACAACGCGTTCGTGCTGAACGGGGGCGGTGCCATGAAGTCGACACTGAATGATCTGAAAAAATACCTGGCGATGTACCTGAACAAGGGCATCGCTCTGAACGGCAGAGAGATCCTCAGTGATTACAGCGTACGTGAGATGGTAAAAGGACGGATCCCGTACGGACATGAGGGGACCTACGGATACGGTCTGTATACACAGATGATCGGCGGGATGAATGTGCACCAGCATGGAGGATCCCTGCCTGGCGTATCTTCTAATATCGCATTTACCTATGACAATGACTGTGCAGTCATTGTATTGTGCAATACGTCAGGTGTTCCGGTCGCTGTCATCAGCGATGCGCTGCTGAAGATGTGTGCCGGCACATCACCTCTGAACAGCAGGGATATCTATGAGCACCCGTGGTCAAGCGAGCTGATCGATGAAGTCTGCGGCACATATTCATCAGGTGAAGGAACATCATTCGAACTGTACAGAAAGAACGATGGAACCGTCGGCATGCGGGATGAAACAGGCGAAAAGCATCTGATCACAACAGGTCCTGAGACAGCTGTTGTCAGGAATCTGTATGCTGACACATTCTGTCAGGTGATCCGCAGCAGACAGCGCGGCGTATATGCGCTGCTGTACGGAAGCAGACTGATTCCTAAGTGCTGAAAAGAAAAATGAAGGTCAGTAATCAAACCGGCCTTCATTTTTTTCTTCCAGTGCCTTGATGACATGATATGTGTATTCACAGTACGGAACACTGATCCCGACTGCAGATGCTTTCCTGATCAGTACGCCGAGGAACATGTCGACCTCTGTCTTTCGTTTCTGATCAAGATCCTGCAGTGTGGACAGTCTTCCTTCAGGCTTCCACTTGCCGTACTGTACATGATCGATGTGAATGCCATAGGCTTCCGCGACACGCAGCACTTCTGCTGCCAGAGCATCGCGCATCCATGCGGCATGTTCGCTGTCCCGGTATGCGCCGGTACCGACATTGAGAACAGCCTGAGGAAGGTTTGCGGAAATATTCAGGGCGTATTTATGCCACTGCTGGGCAATGATATCTTCGCATGCGTGATATGAAAGCGCTGTGCCTTCAAACAGTTCATTCAGTCCGGCAATGCGGATATCCTGTGCAGGACATACGCTTCCGTAATAAATGCCGAAAGCGGACGCCGGATTGAATGTGATCTTTGTGCCGTTATGCTGGGCGGCGACCCTGATGAAGCAGGGAACGACCTGTTCCGGATCGATCACTTCTCCGATGATCTCTTCACTGTCAATGCCGTTCAGCAGGCTCAGAACAGTCGTATGTTCATCTGCGATCACGCGGATGTCATCGAGAATCCCCTGAAGAGCAGTGTATTTGACGGATACCATCAGAAGATCAGCCCCGCGCGCTTCTTCCGGTGTTCTGATATCCGGATGGTAAGTTTCTCCCTGGATATTGAGACCTTCTGTCTCCAGACGCGCTTTCCGAGCGCCTGAGGCAATGAAGGAAAAGGTGATCTCTCCGTTTGAGATCTTTGGCAGCAGACAGTAATAGATATATGCGCCGATCGCGCCGGCACCGATCACAGCAACGTTTCTGATCTTCATAGAAAACTCCTGAATACCCACGCATTATAGCAGAGAACATCAGGTACATGCTGAAGAGTGATCATATCTTTACGCGCGGTCAGAACAATTGACTTCTTTTCTGCATGATATTAGGATTGATTCTTGCAGGAAGTCTGATGAGGTGAATGATATGAGCTCTGAAACACATACGCATATTGATGAAAACGGGAATGTGATCACACATACGCATGGTGAAGAACACCATGAACATGGTCATTATCATGATCCGGAAGAAAAGAAAAGACAGCTGAACCGCATCTCAAGAGCGATCGGTCATCTGAATCATGT
>DMBB01000108.1 GCA_003446295.1 Erysipelotrichaceae bacterium | reverse complement strand
GTACCGGTCGGATTGTTCGGTGTATTCAATACGATCGCCTTGGTATGTTCATTGATCAGAGCGTTCAGTTTTTCCGGATCGATCTGGAATCCATCGTCCGATGTATACAGGGGAACAAACTTTCCTCTGCACATTCCCGTGATATCTTCATACAGCAGGAATGCAGGCGTCGGGACGATCACTTCATCATCAGGATTCAGGATGGAGAACAGCGCCGTGAACAGGCCCTGCGTGGCGCCGGCTGTCACGATCACTTCATCTGCCGCATAATCCATGCCGCAGTGAACGCGTTCATAGCATGCGATCGCTTCTCTCAGATCCCTTCTTCCGTTGTTTTCGATGTAGTGTGTCTTCCCTTCAGCAAGTGCGGCTGGTACTTCTTCACAGATCGCATCCGGTGTATCAAAATCAGGTTCACCCAGCGTCAATGCAATGCATCCCGGTGTCTGCCGTGCCATTTGTGAGAACTGCCTGATCTGGCTGCGTTTCGCCTGATACAGGGTGGCGTTCAAACGGTCTTTCATCATGATCAAACCCTCTTACAGCAGGGAACCTGCATACAGCTGCCAATAGACAACATTGACGATCACACCAAGCCAGAGAACAGGGCGGACATATCCGCATGCTTTTTTGAATACTGACTGGGGCACATTTCTTGTTTTGAAATTCAGGATAATATTGCATACAAGCAGTACAGCCAAGAGACCTGCAATCACGCCCAGCAGCGGGAATACAAAGGAATAGTAACGGCTGTCATAATACTGGGCAGCCAGCTGCAGCGTCATCATCATGACAGCAGTCAGGATCAGGACCAGCATATGGCCTGCTTTGGTGCATGCATCATACAGTTTCAGTTCATCAGCGACCTGCTTCATTTCCGCAGGCAGCGGCCAGATCCAGATCATCAGGCACAAAAATCCCATGATAAACGCTGCGGTGAACCATCCGATCAGCATATCTCTGGGCAGCCATGTGGAGGCTTCTACCTTCAGGTAATCGCTGTAAGGCTGTTCCAGTTTTCTCTGATCCTCCGTCATTTCCCAATAACCGTCCAGGATCTCATCATCACTGATCCTGGCAGCACGGTAGCTGAAGAGTTTCAGCGGACCTGTATAGATCGTATTGGCTGACATATATCTGCCGGAAGGATATTCACCCAGCCGTACCTCAGCATCCTCTGTTTTGCCGAAGATCATATCCGGGATCCCTCCAATGAATTCCGTATCACCCTGCACGCTTGTCATCACGCACAGTCCGATGCCGCTCTCAGGTTCATACATGAACAATGATGTACAGCCTGTTGTAATGCCTTTGATGCCGATCACAGGCACTTTCTGCAGCAGATGCCACAGGCCATGACTGTTTTTCGGCAGCCCGCTATTCTCGTAATAGTCGCTTGCCGACAGCATTTCCTCCGCTGTCTCCTGTTTCTGGAACAGCTTTCTGCTGCCCTGGCTTCCGGGGATCAGCGCCTGCGTAAATTTCAGGTAATCGGCAGCTGTACCGACAGCGCTTCCGCTGGGATACAGAACATTGAGATAATAGTCATTCTCAAGCTCAGCAAGTTCCGTGTTGTAGCATCTCAGCCTGACACGACGCATGCCGAGTCCTTCAACATCGCTCAGATCGGGTTTCACGGCCGTCTGATCCATGTCCAGCGGCTCCAGGATATTTGCCCTGATATATTCCGCATAGCTCTGACCGCTGATGCATTCAACGATGTAGCCTGCCAGTGCGGCGCCCCAGTCAGACTGGGCAGTCACAGTGCCAGGCTCATAAACCTGATCGGGCAGATGACGCTTCAGCGCCTGATCAAGCGGCAGTGCTTTGCCGATGCTTTTTTCATGTGTATCGACGAACAGTTCTTCAAAACCTCCGGTATGATTCATCAGATCCAGCATCGTCACCGGTGTTTCATATGTCTGAAAGGACGGGAAATCGTCCGGCAGATATGTCCGGATATCTTCATTCAGATCCAGCAGTCCCTGCTCCTTCAGCTGCATGGCGCTTGTCCATACCAGCATCTGCGCTGTCGGGCCCCAGTCAAATACCGTCTGTTCATCCGCTTCGATCTTATTTTCAATATCCGTATAGCCGAACACATTGCTGTACAGCACTTCATCTGCAGTGAATACTGCCATACCCATGGCAGCCATCTTTCCGTCATCCTGAAGATCATCCACAGTATCTTCCAGTCTGTAGCGGAACTCATCTGTTCCCATACCGGAAGGATATGACTCTTCCGCAAGTACCGGGAGCGCCATAGAAGCCAATATTCCCGCAGTCAGTCCGGCTGCGATCAGTTTCCTCACTCTGCTCATCATGAACCTCGCAATAATTTATAGCAATTATCATACCATAACCTGTTTCCCAAGGTATACGATAGACATGTAACGATCTATGCAGAAGGAGGTATTTATGTCTCTTGAAACTGATTTGTTTTCACACCTGCGGCCTTCAGAGCAGGCTCTCACAGCATACGGATTCCGGAAAACGGATGATGAATATTTGCTTGAACGTGCGTTCATGGGCGGAAAATTCCGGGCTGTCATAACAGTGCATCCTGACGGTACCGTCAGCGGAAAAGTCATGGATACGGAACTGGATGAAGAATACATACAGGTTCATGTGCCGGGTGCGATCGGGAATTTCGCTGCAGCAGTCAAGGAAGCATACATTGCGATCCTTGAAGATACAGCAAAGCACTGTTTTTACAGTGTTCCCTTTGCATCAGATCAGGCAAACAGGATATCCGAGCAGATATTCGAGCTGTGGCATGACCGGCCCGAATACACCTTTCAGGATAAGAATTACGCAGTATTCAGGCATCAGGACAATGAAAAATGGTATGCGCTGTTCATGCAGGTCGATGCGGACAGGATCAGGGCCGGAGCGTCCGGACAGATCGATGTCGTCAACCTGAAGATGCCGGATGAACAGATCGAAGCACTGCAGTCCATCAGCGGGATCTATCCGGCCTGGCATATGAACAGAAAACACTGGATCACAGTCGTCATGGATGACACGCTTGATGATGCAGAGATCATGGATCTCCTGAAGACCAGCCATGAACTGACAGCAGGCAGAAAAGCAGGATCCGTCCATGGCGTATGGCTCGTTCCGGCAAACCCTTCCTACTATGATGTCCCTGCCGCTTTCAAGCGTGAACACGGAACGATCAGATGGAAACAGAGCACAGACGTTCATGTAGGAGATATCGTTTATATGTACATGGGCAGTCCGTATTCCGCGATCATATACCGTACGGAATGCGTAGAAACGGACATCCCGTATCACTTTCAGAATGATCAGGTCAAAATGAGAAAACTGATGAAGCTGAAGCTTCTGCATGAATACAGACCGGACGAATTCCCGTTCAGCCTGCTGAAAGAATACGGTGTCAGGGCCG
>DMBB01000333.1:7910-19092 GCA_003446295.1 Erysipelotrichaceae bacterium | reverse complement strand
CCGAGCTCGTTCAGTTTTCCGCTGATCGTAATACTGTTGTCTTCATCTGCCGCCATTTTCATGGAAGCTCCGCCATACATCGGAAGGCAGCCGAAGATATTCTGATACTCGCCGCCGGTAGTACCTGCACTGGCAGGCTGATAATAGTCTGAGAAAGTGATTCCTTTGGAAGCCATGCGGTACAAGGCGGGCGTCCGCTGCGGATCGATCAGCTCTTTGCTGAAAGCTTCCGCTGAAATGAAGATGAGGTTCATATCCTTGAACAGTCCGGTCATGTCATTGGTGTAAGAGGGGGTCAGTGTTTTTACATATTCATCGATTGCAGCCTGCTGAGGCGTGCCGCTGGCAGCCAGTGCTTCAAAATCAATGTCCAGAACTGCCGGTTCATATGTTTTGACGATCTCTTCAACAGGCTCCTCTTCACTGACTGTTTCAAACTCGCTGCCCTGTTCGTAGATGATATTTCCGGCATCTATGCAAAGTCCGCTGACCAGTCCGAAATGTCTGACTGCAGAAGTGAATGAATACTGCTCGCTGAGCAGGATCTTCTGGGCGGGAGTCGTTTCAATGGACATGTTCACGATCAGAGTGATCAGTACTGCAAATGCAGAAACTGCGGAAACGTCTCTGCGTCCGAACCTCAGCGGTTCTATTTCCCTGATCAGAATGAAATCAACGATCGCAGGCAGTGCGAACAGGACCAGATGGATCATTCCGCTCAGAGAGAATACAAGTCTCAGGATCTGTGTGCTGAATCCTCCCAGTACATCCATTGCACCGTTGGCGATCGTCCTCAGGTCATAAAACATCTTGAACTGCATATAAACAAAGTATTCAATGAGAAAGATCAATGCAATCAGCACGGTGATCGTATGATGGATCCTCCGGTTCATGCCCGGATCTATGGACATGCAGGAAAAAACAGTGCCGATCGCTCCCCATCCGATCGAAAATGCGAGCAGGTTATGAACTGCGTTGAAATTGCTCATGCCAAAGGCGGAAAGATGGAATACGATCTCTTCATACAGCAGATATGCGCTCATCAGGAAGAACATTCCGTAAGCATTGATGTGAATGGAATCTCTGAGGTTTTTATACATGTTAACAATCATACTTCAAAAAGATGAAAGTGAACGAAAAAATACATTAAAAAACAGAATGAGCGATGAGGCTCATTCTGCTTCGGTTTCTGCTCAGGCTGCTTCCAGAGCGACTTTCATCATTGATGTAAATGACTGTTCACGCTGCTCCGGCGTTGTTACTTCCGGGAATACAAAGCTGTCGGAGATCGTCAGAATACATGCGGCATTTTTACCCAGTACTCTGGCATTATGGAACAGTGCGAAGCTTTCCATTTCCACTGCCAGGCAATGCTGTACATCAACGATGTCCTTCAGATAATCAGAATTCTCTCTGTAGAAAACATCGCTGCTGTGGATGATTCCTTCCTTCATGGGAAAATTCAGCCCGGCAGCTGCTTCTCTGAGACGCTTGTTCAGAGCTTCTGAGGGATATTCGATCGCTGCGGTACTGCCGTTCTGCGTCAGTGCATAACTGGATTCGGAATATGCCCCGGAAGCCAGTACAAGATCAAACAGTTTCAATTCAGGTGAGTAAGCGCCGGCTGATCCGACACGGATGATATTCTCAACATCATAGAATTTGAACAATTCATAGGAGTAGATCCCGATACTTGGCATGCCCATACCGGATGCCATGACAGAGACAGGTTTTCCGTGATACGTGCCTGTATAACCGTAAACATTTCTGACTTTTGTGACAAGCTTCGGATCTTCCAAAAATGTTTCGGCTATAAATTTAGCACGCAGAGGATCTCCGGGCATCAGAACGGTTTTGGCAAAATCTCCGTTCGAAGCACTATTATGGGGTGTAGACATATCAATACCTTCTTTCCTGCTATCAGTATAACAGAAAAAGGAGCGAATTATCGCTTCGCTCCCTTTGAACCTTTTGCACTGTTTTCGTTGTATGTTTCCAGCAGGTTTGTATCATAGCTGAATGTCATACGGCTGCGCCTGCGTTCTCTGTCAAGTGCCAGTCTGACAAGCTCATCCATCAGCTCGGTAAATGACATGCCGGATGCTTCCCAAAGATAGAATGCCAGTGAACCGGGAATCGTATTGATCTCGTTGACATATACGGTCTTTGTTTCACTGTCCATGATGAAGTCTATGCGGCATACTCCGCTGGCACCCAGGACTTTGAATGTCTGAAGTGCATATTTCTGGATCAGCTTTGTTTCTTCTTCACTGATCGGTGCAGGAACAAGTCTTGCGGTACTTGCCATGCCTTTGGAAGCGCCGGATGTCTTGGATGATTTTCCGCCGCCCTGATACTTATCACGGAATGACAGCAGTTCATCATCTGTAGCGTGGCCGACCTGTTCCAGTACGCTTGCTTTCGCTTCATCACTGTTTCCGAGTACAGAGCAGTTGATCTCTTTCATCGGCTTGATGACTTTTTCGGTAATGACCTTTTCATCATACTGACGTGCTTCTTCGAAGCATTCAATATATTCTTCATCATTGTGGGCAATGGATATGCCTACGCTTGAACCGGTCCTTGCCGGCTTCAGAATGACTGGATAGATCAGCTTTCTGGCTTTCTTCAGCAGTCCTTCACGATCATCATCGAGCTCTGTACCGTATGCCCAGAACCAGTTTGTGATCGGCAGACCGTTATCATGCAGGATGTGCTTCTGAAGCACCTTATCCTGACCGACACCGGCCGCAATGACATCACAGCCTGCATAAGGTATCTTCATCATTTCAAAGAATCCCTGGATCGATCCGTCTTCACCGTTTGTGCCGTGCATTACCGGGATCGCAACATCGACCGGTATGCTGAGTTTCTTGGAAAACAGTGACTGCCTGACCGGTTGGAGGAGGACCTTTCCTTCAGACTGTACAAGGGTTACCTGCGTGCATTTTGATTTCAGTTCATTCAGGTTGATGAATGATCTGATATCCCACAGCAGTTCGGATGTATACATTGTCCTGTCTTTTGCAATATAGACAGGCGTTACTTCATATTTATTCCGGTCCAGTGCTTCCAGCGCCTGATGAGCGGAAATAATACTGACTTCATGTTCAACGGTCTCACCGCCGAAAAAAACGGCTACATTCAATTTCATAAACAGCCTCCATAACGATGAATATTATAAACCATAAAAATAACCTTTTGTAGATATGCAGAACATATGCACCGAAATGTATGATCGTCCCCGGATGTTAACAGTATGTCAGTGTTTATGATAAAATCTTTAATACTGAGGGCAAAAGATGAAAAAGAAAGCATTGGTGCTTGCCGGCGGAGGAACACGCGGTGCGTATCAGAATGGTGCGCTGCGGGCACTCCGTGAGCTCGGCAAGGATGATTGGAATATTGTGACCGGCACATCGATCGGGGCATTGAATGGCGCACTCGCTGTGCAGGGTGATTATGATGCAATGAATGATCTCTGGATGAATCTTACCAGCGATCAGATCATCAAAGGGAAATTTCCCGCTGATTTCCGTCTGGAGACACTGGTCAATGAGCGGAATCTGCTGACTTCACTGTTCAAGAACTATGTCAGGGACGGCGGTGCTGATATTTCACCGCTGATCACGAGGATCGGAAAAATGTTTCGCCCGGAGGCTTTTTTTGCGTCTGAGATCGATTACGGATGTGTGACTGTTTCCATGTCAACGCGCAAGCCTGTGCTGGTAACGAAGGAAATGATGAGAACGCACGGAAAGGACTGGCTGGCTTCTTCAGCATCCGCATATCCTGCTTTTCCGGTGCATAAATTCGAAGAAGGTGAATTTATAGACGGAGGTTACTACGATAATCTTCCCGTTGACTATGCGCTTCAGATGGGTGCGGAAGAGGTGATCGCCATTGATCTCCATAATCAGCCGCTGCATCCGGTATATCTGGACCGTCCGCAGATCACATATATCTATCCGCAGGCCGAGACAAAGCCGTTCCTGGATTTCAGCCGGGAAACGCTGCAGAATTATGACACTTCAGGATACAACGATGTCATGAAGAAATACGGACGCTATGGCGGAGTGAAATATACATTCATGCGTCAGTATGAACTGCCGGAATGGTTTGACCGGTTTTATCTGGAACTGCTGAAGCTTGAGACAAGGATACGCAATGCGACGAATATCAATGAGCGTTTCCGCTCGGATTCCATTGTTACCGACAGACTGAAAGCACGGCAGCATAAATCCGTACTGTCTGATAAAGATATCTATTACGGATTCATGGACAGTCTGCTGGAAATGATCGGGGCTGATCCGTATCATGTGTACAGCCGGCAGGAAGCAGAGAATATGATCCTTGCGGCATTTGCCGGGACTGTTGATCCGGACTATGTGTATTTCCCTGCACTGTATCCAAAGGACGTGCTTGAATATACACGGACACTTGATCAGAAGGGGATCGTTGAGAAGATCCTGCATCATCTGTTCTATCCCGGACATGATATCGTTCCGGAAAATATTCTTCTGACCGTTTATCCCTATGAGGATGCTGCTGCATGGTTCCTGATGTTCATGATGAAAGGACTGGTAAACAGATGATGGAAAGAATCGCTGTATTCGAAAAAGTATCAAAGGAACAGTTCGTGAAGGACTGGCTTCATACGTTTGCAGACTGCACAGCAGAGCAGGCAGAAAAGATCTATGAAGATATTCAGCTTCCCCGCCGCGCTACGAAAGGGTCTGCGGGATATGATTTTTTCACTCCGCTTGATTTTACTGTCAGACCGGGTGAGCAGATTCTGATTCCGACGGGAGTTCGTGTTAAAATAGTAAATGGTTATGTGCTGATGCTGTTTCCAAGAAGTTCTCTTGGATTCAAATACCGTCTGCAGCTGAATAATACTGTCGGTGTGATCGACAGTGATTATTACAACGCGGACAACGAAGGTCATATATTCTGCAAGCTGACAAATGACACGGTGGAAGACAGGACCGTTGAACTGAAAAAAGGTACCGGTATGGTACAGGGAATCTTTCTTCCGTTCGGAATTACGGAAGATGACAATGCAGAAGCAGCGCGGACAGGCGGCATCGGCAGTACGACAGAAAAGGCGGTTAAAATTAATGAGTGAAGCAGATATTCAAAGAATATTTGAAACGGAACCGGTACCGGATCATATACTGGAAAAAATGGAGGAACTTCGTAAAAAAGGAAAGGAACTTCCTGATCTGAGTCTTCTGAAGCGTCCCTCACATATACAGGGAATCATTGAAGCAGGTAAAATCAATACAGGCGTTCTGGATGAAGTGGCTTCAAAGATCCATGCAGGTATGACGACACAGGAGATCGATGACATTGTTGCGGAATATACACGCAGTCACAATGCGATCTGTGCGCCGCTGCATTTTGAGGGATATCCGAAGAGTGTATGCACATCCGTCAACGAGGAAGTGTGCCATGGGATACCGAGCCGTCATAAGAGAATTCATGACGGAGACATCATCAACGTTGACTGCACAACGATATACAACGGATATTACGCTGACGCAAGCCGCATGTTCATGATCGGCAATGTCAGCCCGGCAAGAAAGCGTCTCGTTGAAGAAACGATGAAGTGTCTTGAGATCGGCATCAAGGCTGCACAGCCCTGGGCTACGGTCGGTGATATCGGATATGCGATCTCCAAATATGCAGTATCAAAAGGTTATTCGGTTGTACGTGAACTCGGCGGACACGGTGTGGGAATCGAATTTCACGAAGATCCCTTTGTCAGCCACATAGGCAAGCGCGGGACAGGCATGGTCCTTGTTCCGGGCATGGTGATAACGATCGAGCCGATGATCAATATCGGCAAAGCAGGCGTTGTGATCGATCCGTACAATGAATGGACGATCTATACGAAAGACGGAAAAGACAGCGCTCAGTGGGAACATACGATCCTGATCACTGAAACAGGCAATGAAATACTGACTCATTAAAAGCT
This sequence comes from Erysipelotrichaceae bacterium, assembly GCA_003446295.1. Next base: position 13,112 of record DMBB01000333.1, on the reverse strand, counting down.
TCATGGGGGAATGGAGAAATTGCGATGAATAATACAACTTATGTAACAGGACACAGACATCCTGATTCAGATGCGATCTGCGCAGCAATCACATATGCGAATCTGCTCAGACTGCAGGGCGTAGATGCTGTGGCACTGCGCCAGGGTCCGGTAAACGAGGAAACAAAATTTATTCTGAAGCGGTTTAATCAGGAAAATCCTCTGCTGATGACAGATGCCAGGATGAAACTGCATGATATTGACATGGACCGTCCGGCGATCATTCGCAAGAATGCGACTGTGCATCATGCATGGCATGTCATGCTGCATGCAAAGAACCGTTCTTTGTTTGTGGTAGATGAAAAGAACAAGCTGTGCGGCATCTGCACCACCTCGAATCTTTCGAAAGTCAGACTGCATCCTGCAGCAAACCAGGCAGAACTGATGTCGCATGCAACACTGGATGACATTGCGCATACGATCGGCGGCAGGATCGTCTGGGGACCGGATGATTTCCATACCAACGGAGTCGTGCACATCATTACGCTTGAAGGACGTGAAGCTACCATGTTCAACCTGGAAGACGGCATTTCCATTCTTTCAAGCGGCAGTGAAAAACAGAAGATGCTGATCAATGAAGGTGCGAAGTGCCTGATCATTACATGCGGTCTGATCGTTGATGATGATGTGATCCAGATGGCCAAGGCCAAAGGCTGTGCGATCGTTGAAACAAGTGAAGATACGATGCATACAGCACAGGTGATCAATGAGTCTTATTCAATCGAACATATTATGACAAGCGATGTGATCACATTCTCCGAGGAAGAATTCGTGGATGATGTTGCCGCAAAGATCAGCAAGTCAAGAGTCAGAAGCTATCCTGTTCTGGATGCGGAAGGAAAGATCACAGGCGCTGTTTCCCTGTATCACGTCAGAGATTACCCGCATCGCAAGATGGTTCTTGTGGATCACTGTGCATCCAACCAGTCGATCAAGCACGTGGAACTGGCTGATATCCAGGAGATCGTTGACCACCATCATGTAGGTGACATTATGACAGACCATCCGATTAATTACTTTGGCGTCAGATGCGGATGTACATGTACAATCATTTCCGAGCAGTACAAAGCGAGGGGATTTGTTCCGGATGCGGACATGGCAGGATTGATGATGTCAGCGATCCTCTCCGACACATTGTATTTCAAGTCTGCTACTACGACACAGCGTGATAAAGATGCTGTTGCCTGGCTGGCAGAACTGGCAGGCATCACTGATGTAGGTGCATATGCCGCTGAAATGCTCGGCTCGTCTGTTGCCCTGAAAGACAGCACGCCGCATGAGATCCTGAACCGTGACCTGAAGACATTTGAGATCGGCAGATATAAGTTTGCGATCGGTCAGACAAACTACAATCATATCGAAGATGTTCAGGCGATCCTGCCTGTATTCCGTGAAAACATGGAGAAAGAGCAGGAAGACAAGAAACTCGATCTGATGGTCATGCTGTTTACGAACGTACTTGGAGAAGGCTCGCTGTTTGTGTACTACGGACCGCTCTCGTATGTCATTGGTGACCGCATTGAAACAGTGTTCGATGAACACTCCGGATTTGACCCGTATATCATTTCACGTAAGCAGCAGCTGATGCCTTACCTGACAAAAACGATCAAAGCATTATGATAGAAAACAGGACCTGTTGGATTTACAGGTCCTGATATTTTTTTCGCTCTGTTCTTGGAATCTGTATTTTTGCGAGCAGATCTGATCCGAGTGCACTGAGAGCCAGGGAAGCGCACAGCAGAAGGAGTCGTTTGTTTTCAATTCCGTCGGCATAAAGAGACCTGCCCATCAGAACAGCAAAGGTAATGCCGCAGGCAGTCAGGATGACGCAGAATATTGTCAGAATCGTTTTCTTCATGAATGCATTCTAACATATCCGACGATAACAAAAAAAGGAATTCATTCAGAATTCCCGATGCGTGTGCCCGACGGGATTTGAACCCACAACCCTCAGCTTCGGAGGCTGATGCGCTATCCAGTTGCGCCACGGGCACATATCGCTTATACATATTATCACAATTCACATGTAAACCAAAGTTGAAAATCACGCATTATCTTCTCGTGTTATAATCGTTGTCATGAACAAAACAGAAAAAGATATTCGACTGATCGTCTGTGATATTGACAACACGATCATTCCTTCAGGAAGGGAAGAGATCTCAGAACGCCTGCGTACTGATTTTCATAAGGCCATTGAAAAAGGGATCCATGTCATGATCGACACGGGAAGGCATTATACGTTCCTTCAGAAGTCATTGTTTGAGGATCTGCCTATGGAATATATCGGCACTGTCAACGGCGCCTGTCTTGTGAAGCGGGACGGCACGGTTCTGCAGAAATACCCGATGAGTGAATTGGTTATGAACAAGATTACAGAGCAGTCGATCAAAAACGGCATTGGTCTGGGTTTCAAGTTCGAAGACCGTATCGTTACGTATGCAAACCATGATGTGTTTGTAAAAGGTTATTGCGCGAATGCGTATTATGCTTCTCTGGTGATGGATGGATGCGAAAAGAGGGATCATCATCTGACGCACGGAATGCCGCTGGGAACATTCATCATCGGTACGGATGAACAGGTCCTGCCGATGATCAAGGAAATACCGGAGGTGACATTTGCCTGGTCAAGCAAGAGCGGTTATGACATCTTTCCGAAGGACATAACAAAAGCAACCGCAGTAGAACCTGTACTGCAGCTGCTTGGGATCACATGGGATCAGGTCATTGCGTTCGGTGATGCGGCGAATGATACCCCGTTTATCACAAAGGCGGGAATCGGCGTAGCACTGGGCAATGCGAGGGAAGATGTCCGGATACATGCTGATTATGTTGCGGACACATGCGTCAATGATGGCGTGGCAAAGATGCTTGAGGATCTCGGAATCGTCTGAGATCCTTTTTCAGTTTCTTCTGCGGCCGTCAAAACCGACGTAATGCCGGTTGTCATCTTCATCAACAAGTTCGATCCTTGTGTCGGTTATACGGAAGACCGTGATCGGCGCATCAACGCTGAATATCCATTGTTCACGGAACGTGCTGTCCAGACAAAGCACTGCATAGGCACTGTAGATCAGGTACTGATCTTCATGTGCGAAAATACCGTGTGTGTAACCGTCCGGGTCGATCTGGTGGAAAATACACGTATCAGGTCTGCGCAGATCGATCTCTGTGATACTTCTGCCCATCAGTACATATAAAGTGTTTTCCTTCAGTACGGCAAGATCGGAAAAATCAGTTTCGATCGGTCCGATCAGTGCTGCTGTATATGTGCTGTCCTGTGAGGTGACCTCGATCCTGCAGACAACATAATTCTCATCCGGCTGATAGTTATCGGGATTCAGCACGTACTGGTATTCAGGGTGATCCTTTTCCAGATCAAAGTGACTGTCGGCAGTCAGTGTTATTTTATAAAAACCGTTATCTAAGTGCATCATATGTTTGACCTCTGTTTCTCCTAATCAGTATAGCGAATATTTTCATAATTTGTTCTTTTCGTTTTGCCGGAAAGTGGTAATATTACCGGGTGTTTACCAGGAGGCTTCTGAATGCGAAAGGTAAAAAACGATCTTCTTAATGGAGTGATCTATCAGCAGATACTGCTGTTCTTTTTTCCTGTACTGTTCGGCACGCTGTTCCAGCAGCTGTACAATACAGCAGACGCGATCGTTGTCGGCAACTTTGTCGGTAAAGAAGCACTCGGTGCAGTCGGCGGTTCTACCGGCACTGTCATCAACCTCCTCGTAGGATTTGTTACAGGATTGTCATCCGGTGCTACCGTGATCATTGCCCAGTATTACGGATCCAGGCAGAAGGATGGCGTAGAAAAGGGCGTATATTCAGCAATGTTCCTTGCAATATCGCTTGGCGCACTGCTGATGGCATGCGGCATTATACTGGCTCCGTGGATCCTGCGGACGCTGAATGTACCTGATGCGATCTATCCGTACTCACTGCAGTATATGCGCATTTACATGAGCGGAATGATCGCTTCCATGATCTACAACACAGGCGCAGGTGTACTGCGTGCTGTAGGGGATTCCAAACGCCCGCTGTTCTTCCTGATCATTTCATGCATTACCAACATCATTCTTGATGTCCTGTTTGTTGCCTTCGGCGGCATGGGAGTGACCGGTGTTGCCATCGCAACCGTGATATCACAGCTGATCAGCTGTCTTCTCACACTGCAGACTTTGTATATCACGCATGAAAGCTATCATTTTGATATCCGCAGGCTGCATTATGATCCGAAGATCCTGAAAAGGATCATTGTGATCGGACTTCCTACGGGAATACAGTCAGTCCTGTACAGTGTTGCAAATCTCTTTATCCAGTCTTCCGTCAACAGTTACGGTACCGATACAGTCGCGGCATATACAGCATTCGGAAAGATCGACGCATTGTTCTGGAACGCATCCGGTGCTCTGGGTACGGCTATGCTGACATTCTCCGGGCAGAACTTCGGCGCCGGAAATACCGAACGTGTCAGACGCGGCATCATGGAAGGAACGATTATGTATCTCCTGATGTCAGGAGCAATCGCAGCGATCTGCTGGTTCGGAGGTCCGGTTCTGTACAGACTGTTTACACCTGATCAGGAAGTTATCCGCATCGGCATGAGCCTGCTGAGATTCCTGTGTCCGTTCTGGCCGGCATTCGTATTTGTCGAGATCCTGTCTTCTTCGATCCGTGCGTGCGGAGATTCCCTTGTGCCGATGCTGATGACAGCATTGGGGATCGGTGCACTGCGTATATTGTGGATTCTCTTTTATCCATCACAAACAATATTCGATTCATTGCTGTGTTATCCGATCTCATGGATACTGACCAGCCTCTTGTTCCTTGGATACTATCTGCAGGGAGGGTGGCTCAAAAGGTCCACGGATCAGCGCAGCAGGATGATGCAGGCTGTATAGTCTGCATTTTTGTTATGGTATAATGACCGTGTTTGAAAAAGAGGTAATGTATGACGACACAGGAAAATCTGAAATTATTCCATGATTGGGTCAAGCGCATGTCCGCTTACCATATGGCACTTGCTCTGCTTGGCATTGATAAGCAGACACTGGCACCGGTTGACGGAAGTGAATTCCGTGATGAAAGAACAGCGATCCTGGCTGGAGAGCTTTTCTCGATCACAACGGATCCGCAGATGGCAGAATTGAG
>DMBB01000333.1:0-7701 GCA_003446295.1 Erysipelotrichaceae bacterium | reverse complement strand
CATGGCTGAAGGCAAAGAATGCCAGTGATTATTCGATGTTTGAACCGTATCTGAAACGGATCATTGAAGCACAGAAAAAGATGTACTCTTATCGTTCAAGCGATCTGGATCTGTATGATCAGATGCTGGATGACTTTGAACCGGGAATGACACGTGAGAAGTATGATGTTTTCTTTGATCAGGTCAAGGAGCGTCTTGTGCCGCTGATCCGCAGAGTGACAGAAGCACAGCAGATCGATACATCATTCATTGAAACAGAATATCCTGTGGAGCTGCAGAAAAAGTATATGGACCATATGCTGGCATATCTGCACTTTGATAAGTCCTGGGGATATCAGAATGAAACAGAGCACCCGTTCACCAGCGGACTTTGTGAGAATGACATCCGCGTAACGACAAAGTATCTGCCGGACAGACCGATGTCTGCGCTCCTGTCAACGATCCATGAAACAGGTCACGGATACTACATGCATCAGGTTGCGCCTGAGTATGACGGAACGATCTTCAATGACGGCATTTCCAGCGGCATGCATGAATCACAGTCCAGGCTGTGTGAGAACTATCTGGGCAGGTCCAAGCCGTTCTGGGAGGCAAATTATCCTGCATTGAAATTGACTTTCCCGGAACAGCTGAAGGGTATCGATCTTGACAGGTTCCTGGCAGCTCTGAATGCTGCACAGCCTTCATTGATCCGCACGGAAGCGGATGAGCTGACATATCCGCTTCATATCGTGATCCGCTATGAACTGGAAAGAGGTCTGTTTGAAGGAACGATCTCAACAGAAGGTCTTGATAAGACATGGGATGATATGTATGAGAAATATCTTGGCGTCCGTGCGTCATCCGCAAAAGAGGGCATTCTGCAGGATGTTCACTGGGCAGACGGAAGCTTCGGATACTTCCCGACATACGCACTGGGAAGTGCATTCTCTGCACAGTTCATGCACGCAATGAGAAAAGATATTGACGTAGATGATCTGCTGAGAAACAGCCATTATGATGTCGTTATGAACTGGCTGAAAGAACATATTCATAAATACGGCTGCCGCTACAATGCGGACGAGATCATGCATATGGCAACAGGAGAAGCATTCGATCCCAACTACTATCTCGATTATCTGGAAGATAAATATACAAAACTGTACCACCTGGATTAAAACAGGGACAATGAAAGGCATGACGCTGATCATGCCTTTTTCAGTGATTCAGGCTGTTTTCCTTTGAAACAGGCGGTTCACGATAACAACACATCTGTTCAGCAGCCATGCAGCAGGTGCGGCCGCCAGATACAGAACGAACCAGAACCATGTCGTCACAAACAGGGGCGTGCCTCTGAAATATCTGCCGGCAAGTTCAAAGATCAGATGATGCACCAGATACAGTTCGAATGAATATCTGCCTGCCAGTGCAAGTATTTTCCGGATCCCCTGTATGACAGGGTTTTTGATCCGGCATATCAGCGATAGGGTAATGCAGATGAAAGGCGTCATCAGAATGAACGGGTAGAACAGAACGCCGCATCCCCACATGATGTCATTGTCTGTGATCAGCAGCCTGGAAGGAACCAGGATGCCGAATCCGATGGCTGCCATAACCAGCAGCTTCAGATAGTCCTTGCCGGTCATTTCCTGCTCTTCCAGAGCCAGGTGTTCATAATACATGCCGATAAAGAAGATCGGGACTCTTGTGGCAGTCAGGATAAAATGTGTCTGATGCCAGAAGACGGTCGATGCAAGCAGAAGAAGCGGTATGATCAGCAGGCTCTTCTGCTTGTGCTTTTCGATCAGCTGCCAGAAATATGGTACCAGCAGGTACATGACCCATATGGATCCCATGTACCAGTTGAATGCAAGATCCAGTTCCGGATCGACAAAGTATTCCAGACACAGATAATCGCCGATCACAGTGCCGGGTCTGAGGGTACCGGCCGCAAGCCGCGTCAGGCACAGTACTGTCAGAAAGATCCAGTAAGCAGGAATGATGCGCACGATCCTGCGCTTCATAAATGCATAGGGATCTTTTAAACGCTGATAAGAGTAATAACAGCCAATCCCTGATGCGAAGAAGAACAGGTCGACACCGCAGTAACCAACGTTCTTGATCATCCAGAGCAGTCTGTTTTCTACGATCAGTTCAGAGTGATAGATCATGATCCAGATGATCGCAAAGCCCATCCAGACACTCCGGTACTGAAAAAGATCTTTATATTTGATATTCCGCATAATTTCCTCGATATGTTTATCATTGTAATCGATTCTTTATAAAAAGCCACTGTTTCCAGTGACTTACATAATTCTTTGTGTGCCGTGGTATACAACAGCCATGAATCCCGGACCGACATGTGCGGCGATCGTAGGACCAAGCGTTGTGACGGTGATCTCTGCATCCTTCAGCTGCGGATATGTTTCCCTGATCAGTCCGATCAGCCATTCAACATCCTTCAGCGTATCGGTATGCATGACTGTGATCTCCTCATCTGCAGAGTAATCCGCAAGATCCTCTTTCATGGAATCGACCAGAGCATGGATCACTTTCTTTCTGCCATGCTTGGTACTGTAGGAGACCAGTTTGCCGTCATTCGTTACGTAGATCTCAGGCTTGATGGACAGCAGTGTACCGATAATGGCAGAGGCGTTGGAAAGTCTTCCTCCGCGTCTGAGCCATGACAGATCATCTACCGTGAAGCGATGGATGTATTCACGCTTATGAGCTTCACCCCATTCGATGAGCTCTTCATAGGAAGCTCCTTCTTCGTGACGGCGGACCAGCTGTTTGAAAAACAGATTCAGACCGCCTGTAATGCAGAAACTGTCCAGGAAATAGAAACGCTGATCGCTGAACTCTTTCCTGATCCGATTGGCAGCCATTTCAGCATGCTGTATGGAGGAAGAGATCGCTCTTGACATATCTACATAGATGACATCTTTTCCTGTTGTCATCAGTTGTTTGAAAAACTCATAATAAGCATATTCTGTAATTGCGGACGTTCCGACGATCTTTCCGTTTCTCATCTCACGGTAGATCATTGCTTTGGTTTCTTCGGTACAATCGTCCACAAATACCTTATCGCCGATCGTAAATGTATATGGAATGAAAGGAATGTTATGTTCCTTCATATATTCCGGACTCAGATCTGCAGTAGATGCTGTTGCGAGTATGTATTCACGCATAGTATTTCTCCTTGCAATCGCTTGTTATTCTAACAGGTGCATGACAGGAAGTAAACTGTTTGGCCATTAAATCAAGACACTTGGAATATCAGCAGGTTTCAGAAACCGCGCTCATCAAATTTCATCTGAGCGAGAGTTTCCTGCTTGAAATCATTGAATCTGTCTTGATGGATCGCTCTGCGTGCATCTTCCATTAATCTGAGCAGGAACCGTACATTGTGTATGGACAGCAGTCGTGTGCCGAACCCTTCCTCTGTCCTGAACAGGTGGTTCAGATATGCCCTTGTATAGTTTCTGCAGCAATAGCAGTCACATTTCTCATCAAGCGGTGAGAAATCATGTTTATACATAGCTTTCCGGATATTGATGCGCCCGTGTGATGTCAGCAGTGTACCATGTCTGGCAAGTCTTGTCGGAAGAACACAGTCACACATGTCGATATTCAGGGATACTGCCTCAAGAAGATCGTTGACGGCACCGACGCCCATCAGGTATCTCGGCTTATCGATCGGAAGCTTCTCCTGTGACCATTTCACCATGCGGTACATGGTTTCTTTGTCCTCACCGACAGATGTTCCGCCGATCGCATAGCCGGGGAAGTCCATCTCTACCAGTTTTTCAGCACAGTAGTGACGCAGGTCGTCATAATCACCGCCCTGTACAATACCGAACAGAGCCTGTTCATCCGGACGTTCATTGGCATTTTTTCCGCGTTCCGCCCAGCGCAGAGTCCTCAGCATGGATTTTTCCGCGTATTCACGTGTTGCCGGAAAGGGGATGCATTCGTCGAAAGACATCATAATGTCAGCGCCGATCGCATTCTGGATCTGGATCGACTTTTCCGGTGAAAGGAACAGGATGTCACCGTTCAGCGTATTGCGGAATGTGACGCCTTCCTCTGAGATCTTTCGTGTATCAGATAATGAAAACACCTGAAATCCGCCGCTGTCCGTCAGCATGGGCCCTTTGTAATTCATGAACTTCTGGACGCCGCCAGCTTCCCTTAATACGTCCTCTCCGGGTCTCAGCCAGAGATGATATGTATTTGCCAGGACAACGCCTGCATTCATTGCATACAGCTCTTCCGGAGAAATGAACTTCACGGTAGCCTGCGTACCGACCGGCATAAACATCGGCGTTTCAACGTCACCGTGCGGTGTATGCAGAATGCCTGTTCTGGCTCCGGACTGTTTGCATACATGTGTGATCTCAAATGTAACTGGATTCATTTTGACCTCGTTTCCGACACATTATACCAAACATTCTGCTGTGTTAAAACGGTGATATAATACCTTTATGAGATCACAGGTCATTAAAATCAAGAATATACCTCAGCAGGAACCTCCTGTTCATTATATCAGGGTGAAGCCTGTCACAGCTTTGTCGATCATGCTCGGAGCAGGGGCCGGACTCCTGTTTACCGGCTCGGTATGGCAGGTGATCGGCATGAGTATGATCATGTTTGCATTGTTCTGTCTTGTGCTGCTGCCTGACCGGGTTCTTGTTGTATTCAATCCCAAATTCATGATCCTCAATAACTGCATCGACCGCACGGAATGCACGATGATCTATTGGGATGAGATCGTAAACTGGCAGTATGAATGGCACCCGGCAAATGATAATCTGACGATCACGATGGTGGATGGCAGTATGCAGATCATAGAACTGTATTCCAAGCGCAGAGTCGCGAAATATTTGAATATGTATGCGCCGAATAAAGAGATCAAAAATGTCAGAATTAAGGAAGGTAAGATATGAAGCTGATCGATGCCGAACAGGTTGAAAGATGCCGGGAACAGATGCTGAATGAGTCGGAATACGATGATCTTTCCATTATTTTCAATATGTTTTCCGACAGTACAAGACTGAAGATCATGAATGCATTGTTCACGCATGAACTGTGCGTGACGGATCTTTCCTATCTGCTTGAAATGTCTGCTTCCGCGATCAGTCACCAGCTGGCGAGCCTGAAGAAGACCAAACTGGTCAGGTCGAGGAAGATCGGCAAACAGGTCTATTATTCAATGGCTGATGAGCATATTGAGAATATCTATAAAATGGCACTGGAGCATATACGTGAATGAAGATCGCAGCAATTGATTTTGAAACAGCCAACCGCAATCCTGCAAGTGTATGCTCGGTTGGCATATCCTCATATGAAGACGGCGCTGTTGAGGAGCGCTATTATTCACTGATCCGGCCGGAAGAAGACGTGTTTTATTTTGACCCCTGGAATATCAGGATCCATGGGATCCGTCCCAGGGACGTCCTGGATGCGCCTGATTTTGAAACGGTCTACCGGCATATGTATGAAGAAATGGAAGGCGCTCTGGTCGTTGCGCATAATGCGTCGTTTGATATGGGATGTCTGAAAGCCGCATGCATCAACTGCGGCATCAAAGTGCCTCATCTCAGATACTTCGATACAGTCGAGCTTTCGAGAAGACTGTTTACAAACATGCCTCATCACAGGCTGAATGATATGTGTGACGCTCTGCATATTGAACTGAATCACCACAATGCCGCAAGTGACGCAATGGGCTGCCTGATGATCGTTGTCAGAGTCATGGAAAAAAGCGGCATCTATGATATTGAAGAACTGCTGAACAAAGCACATGTCAGAATTCGTGAACTGAGACCTTAATATACTGAGGAGGAGATTATGAAAGTTGTAATTATGGAATCACTGGGAGTTTCCGAACAGAAGCTCCAAACTCTGAAAGAACCGTTCGAAGCACAGTGTGTTGAATTCGTTCAATACGACAAAACAAACGACGTCGGCAAAAAGAAGAAGGAGATCCGTGATGCGGATGCCGTTATTCTTGCAAACATGCCTCTGGAAGCAGAAGTAATCGAAGCTGCAGAAAACCTGAGGTTTATCGACATTGCATTTACCGGCGTCAATCATGTGGCGATCGACACAGCAAAAGAGAGAGAAATTGCCGTCAGCAACGCTGCAGGTTATTCCACGGAAGCAGTTGCAGAGCTTGGCGTCGGCATGGTCCTTTCCGTATACAGAAAGCTGAGAGAAACAGAAGAGCGCTGCAGAATGGGTCTGGATAAGACAGGCCTGATCGGAATTGAGATCAAGGGAAAAACAGTCGGTATCGTCGGATACGGTGCGATCGGCAGAAGGAGTGCAGAACTGTTCCATGCATTCGGCGCAGATATCCTGGCAAACAAGAAGCATCCTTCCGATGACATTCCTGCATATGTTGAACTGACAGATCTGAACAGTCTTCTTGAGAGATCTGATATCGTTCTGCTGCACTGCCCGCTGAATGATGAAACAAAAGGCCTGATCGGAAAAGAACAGATCGCTCTGATGAAGAACAATGCGATCCTTGTCAATCTGGCAAGAGGTCCTGTTGTTGATCAGGAAGCACTGATCGAAGCATTGAGAGAGAAGAAGATCGCCGGCGCATGCCTGGATGTCTTTGAGACAGAACCGCCTCTGATCAATGACCCGATTACCGAAGCACCTGCGACACTTCTGACGCCGCATATCGGATTTGCGACCAGGGAAGCACTGGAAGAACGCGCAGAGATCGTGTTTGACAACCTGTCTGCATGGATGGCAGGAGAACAGAAAAATACAATTCTGTAAAAATGTAACAATCCGGCATTTTTTAACAAATAATGTTCTGAAACAAAAATGTTTGTTTCAGATTCGGTTTACTGAAGTCGTTTATTTGTGTACAATCTAGATAGTTTGCAGGTATTAGCAGAAAGGTAAATTATGGCAGAATATGAGAACAATGCCTATTTTTGGCAGAAAGTGGACACACTGTTTTTATCCAGTGATCTGAAGAACAGCAGAAAGAAAGGGGAAACACATCCGCAGTTCAAAAATCTGGTTTATCCTGTCGATTATGGCCGCCTGGTTGACGTAACACCTGAAGTTTCGGTATATCTTGGAAGCGGCTCCCGCACGCTTATCACGGGACTTGTTGTGGCAGCGGATATTCTCCAGAAAACACTGGATGTAAAGATCCTTGCCGGATGCACGGAAGAAGAAACAGATGCTGTCCTGAGATTCCTGAATCAGACAGACTATCAGAAAACAGTCCTGATCAGAAGAGGATCACAGATACCCGGCTGGGGATTAACAGACAACTGATAAAGCAAGACAACCATGTATATCTGCATGGTTGTTTTTTGACTCTGCATATTAAAAGGGCTGATGGAACAGCCCTTGTGAATCATATGAGGAGAAAATCATTCAATAGAATATTCCGCCGAGATTGAATACCCCCAGAGCAGCGACAGCAGCCAGAAGCGATATAACTGAGTGATCCATTGGATATGAATTTCTGCGGATCGTCTTTTTTTGCAATGGGCAGAACGCAAAAGGCTATGACAGCTTTTCAGCGATCATAGCCTTTGAGAATATCAGATCGGACGGCCGTCAAAACTGCGGTCAAAGTCTTCGTGTTTGCGCTCCTTCATCAGATGGAGTGCCTTCTGTTTTGCTTCAAGATACAGATCAGGGAAAGAACTTCTGCTTGTCAGTCCGGGATAACCGGGGACT
>DMBB01000116.1:2465-5330 GCA_003446295.1 Erysipelotrichaceae bacterium | reverse complement strand
GATGCGGTCAACAAGTCCATCGAGAATGCAAGAAATGACAAGCTTGTCGCTTCTGCTCAGGAAGCTGCCGTCACTCTCTTCTGCAGTGCAGAAGAAAAGGCACTTCTCGAAGGCACACTGACAAATATCCCGCAGTGGTTCATCGTTTCTGCATGTGAATTCGCAGAAGGTGATGAAGAGCCGAAGATCACAAGAGCACCCGGCGTCAAGTGCCCGAGATGCTGGAACTACAGCGAAGAAGCAGATGAAGACGGCCTCTGCCCGAGATGCCGCCGCGTCATCAAAGGATAACGATTTATCATGAGGATGCCTGTGAAAGGGCATCCTTATTTGACATCAGCGTATTAATCTTGTTATAACTATCTCTGCACGAGGTGCTTATGAGAAAATTTTTGTTTGTGATTTTTGCGGGTATCATGCTCGCGGGATGTACAAGAAGCTATACAGTGACATTTCATACAGACGGAACCGCTGCAGAAAGTGCAGTCCTTGAAAAGGGCGAATCACTGGGCAGCCTGCCTGTTACGGAAAAAGACGGCTATGATTTCACGGGCTGGTATTCAGACCGTGCTTTGACAAAACTCTGGTCTGCAGAGACACCTGTTGAAGAAGACACGGATCTGTACGCAGGCTGGAATGTTCAGAAACGTACGGTTGCGTTTGAAACGGAAACTACGACCGTCATTGACCCGATCACCGTCGATTACGGAACGATCGTCAGTCTGGAAGAACTGACGCTGGAAAAAGAAGGCATGACATTTACCGGCTGGTATACAGATGCTGAGAGAACGATCCCTTATACGGGAGAGAAACCGATCACTGAAGATACCACGATCTATGCAGGATGGGAAGGTCCCATTCATGTAGAACTGGAAGTGAAGGAGTTCATCAACCAGGCTGCAGCCGGTGCACGTGAAGGCTGTGAAGGCGCATCGCTTCTGATGGCACTGCAGATGACAGGACATGCGGAGGAATACAACTATTACACGTTCCTTGATGAGATCCCGTATTCACCGGACAGCTCACCTTATAAAGGATTTGCCGGAAATCTCTGGGAGGACACGCCGGAGATCGACGCCATGATGCCGGGCCCAGTAACAGAATGGGGAAAGAAATACGGCAATACGGTGAACATGACCGGCTGTGATGAAAAACAGCTGATCTCGATACTGGAAAAAGGACATCCTGTTGTCGTATGGACAAGCATTCATTTCCAGCCGAGTGAAGTGATCTATTATGAATGGGGTACATACAAGAGCCATAACCATGTCATGCTGCTGATCGGCTACGATGAAGAAACAAACCGTTTCAAGATTGCTGATCCTGCAGGATGGAACAATGGTATTTACTGGGTATCATATGATACATTCATGAACTCCTGGGACTGCTACAGGGGTGCAGTAGAAGTATATTAAAATGACCGGCACAGATTTTCATTTGTGCCGGACTGTTTTTATCAGAGCTCGATCTTTTTGAACTGCTCCCAGGGCAGTTCTATTTTTCCGAAATGACCGTAGTTGGTCGTCTGTGTATAGATCGGCCGTCTCAGGTCCAGTTCATTGATGATGTTGGAAACACTGAAGTCAAAGTTCTTCATGACGATCTCCAGAAGTTCATCATCTGTATATTCCGATGTACCGAATGACTGTACATAAACGGAAAGGGGTCTGGGTTTGCCGATCGCATATGACAGCTCGATCTGGCATTTATGTGCCAGCTTGTTTGCAACAATATTACGGCAGACATAGCGTGCATAATATGCAGCGCTCCTGTCAACTTTCGTAGGGTCTTTACTGGAGAAGCAGCCGCCGCCGATCGGTGCATATCCGCCGTATGAGTCAACTACGATCTTTCTGCCGGTCGTCCCGGAATCTCCCCAGCTGCCTCCGACAACAAAGCTACCGGAAGGATTGATCAGGTATTTTGTGTTCTCATCGGTCAGATTGCTGTCAATGACCGGAAGAATGACCTGATTCATAACGATTTCACGAACCTGTTCCTGTGTGACATCAGCAGTATGCTGAGTGGAAACAAGAACGGTATCAATACGTTTCAGTTCACCGTTTTCATATTCTACGGTAACCTGTGTTTTGCCGTCCGGCTGAAGGCACGGAGTCTTTCTTCTGACTTCCTCAAGCTTTGCGGCAAGCTTATGCGCATAAGCGATCGCATAAGGCATGAGTTCTTCTGTTTCATCTGAAGCATAACCGAACATAATGCCCTGGTCACCGGCACTGAGTTCTTCGTTATCCACAGCGCTGTTGATCTCCGGAGACTGTTTGTTGACTTTGAGGATGACATGATATTCTTCGTTGTAGCCGATCTGCTTCATAACATCCAGAGCGATCTTCTCATAGTCAATGACTGCCCTGGTACCGGCCTCACCATAGATGAGGATCAGATCATCTTTGATGGTTGCTTCGACTGCCATGTGGCTTTCAGGATCCTGACGCAGGGCTTCATCAAGGATGGAATCGGCGATCAGGTCACAAACTTTGTCGGGATGTCCGCTTGTAACGGATTCTGATGTAAAGAATACTTTAGACATAAAAATAACTCCTTCCTGTGTCTTTATACGACTCTAAGAAAGAGTTATTCATTTTTTCTCTTTCTTTATCGCTGTCAGCATTACCACCTTACGCTGTTCTGCAGGTTGGTATAAGGCCACCGAGCTGACTCTCTTGCCTTATTCTTGATAAAAGACGTTAATATAATGTCATAAAACATACAGAAAAGCAACAGAATAATATTAATGTATTATCGGTATTGAACCTTACGATCCACATATAAGTTCAAAATAATGGTGTATAATGATGCTATGAAATTTAACTGGAATGAAAGGGTACATGAAAATGTACTGTCATA
>DMBB01000116.1:0-2359 GCA_003446295.1 Erysipelotrichaceae bacterium | reverse complement strand
CCGATCTCAGCATTCCTCGGCAAGATCCTCCGGGCAGCTCTTCCGTTTGCCATCGGCCTGATTCTGATGCTGATATTGAAGCCGCTCAGAGATATTGCAGAAAAGCAATGGATGAGAGATCTGGAGTGGAAACAGACCACGAAGCGCAAAGCTGCCGTGGCGATCAGTGTAATCATTTTTATTGCTGTGATCACGAGCTTCTTTATGGTACTGGTTCCTCAGATCATTGACAGTGTTCAGGCACTGTTTGCTTCCATGGAAATTTATCTGGACAGACTGGGGGAACTGCTTGATCAGTTCAAGATCAGTGCAGAGAGTTCCGGAATCATCAACAGTATTTATCAGACACTTGAAGATTCCGTGAGAGTCTGGGTGAGCAATGCAAACAGGCTCGTATCAAGATTAGTCAGCAATTCTGTAAGCTTTGTCGGCAGGATCGGTGATTTCTTTGTGGCATTCATCATTACGATCTATCTGCTTGTTGATGAAGAACGCTTCTCCAGACAGATCAAGAAGCTTGTATATTCCATTCTGCCTGTATCTGTTGCGGATTCCTTCTATGAAGTATCCAGCCTTTCCGTCAAGATGTTCAACAGCTTCGTATACGGCAAGGCACTGGATTCACTGATCATCGGTATCATATGCGCGATCTGCACAGGACTGATGAAAATGCCGTATGCTGTACTGATATCGTTCGTGATCGGAATTACGAATATGATTCCGGTATTCGGACCTTTTATCGGAGCGATTCCCTGTATTTTTATCCTGCTGATCATCAGCCCGTATAAAGCACTGGAGTTCAGTATCTTCGTGCTGATCCTCCAGCAGATCGATGGAAATATTATCGGTCCGAGGATCCTTGGTGATTCTCTGGGACTGCCTGCATTGTGGATCATGTTCGCCATCATTATCGGCGGTGCCACATTCGGGATCGTCGGTATGTTCCTTGGTGTGCCGATCTTCTCTGTCATCTACTATCTGGTATCGAACAGAGTCAACCAGGCTTTGAGAGAAAAACGAATACATATCGAATAACGAAAATGAACAGCAGAAATGCTGTTTTTTTCAGGCATCAAAAAAATTCCCTGTTTCAGGGAATTTTAATGATCGGTCAGAGGCCGAACAGCATATCTTCATATGAAGGAATATGATAGAAGCGGTCAGAAGCGATGGATTCATATGCATTGACATACTGTCTGATCTCATCCATCAGCGGACAGACTTCATTGTAGAGTTCGATGCCTGTGTCGATGTTCTTCGCTTTCTTTGTTTTTGCGGCATAGACCTGATTCAGCTGATTCAGACCGCCGTATACTTTATCGATCAGTTCAGAGATATTTGTGACTCTGTCTTTGATATAGACAGGTGCTGTATCTCCTGCAGCGTTGCAGGCATTGTTGTAGAATGTCAGTTCTTCCGTCATTGCAGGAAGGACTTCTTCATTGATCATTTTGGTCAGCGTACGGACTTCAATGCCGATCTTATGAATGTATTCTTCGATATAGATCGCTTTTCTGGCAGCCAGTTCGGTTTTCGTATAAACACCCAGTTCTGTCAGCAGGGAAACAGTATCCGCACGGTCCAGGATCTTGTAGGACTCTACGGAAGAACGGATGTTCGGAAGACCGCGCCGCTCTGCTTCCCTGACCCAGCTTTCTGAATAACCGTCACCTGAGAACAGGATCTTGTTATTCTCCTGCAGGATCGTACGGCAGATATCCAGTGCTTTCGCTCTGACGTCCTGCAGATACTTGATGCCTTCCAGTTCTGCAGCGATGTCATTCAGCGTTTTTGCCATGATGGAATTCAGGATCGTGTTGGTCATTGATGCGGACATGGATGAACCGAGCATACGGAATTCAAACTTGTTTCCTGTAAATGCGACCGGTGAAGTACGGTTGCGGTCGTTGTTGTCACGCGGAATATAGGAAAGACCGGATATCGGGTTGAATTCCCGCGGATCTTTTGTGATATCTGTTTTCTTTCCTTTGACCAGATCTGTCAGGATACGTTCAATATACTCGCCCAGATAGATTGAAACGATTGCCGGAGGAGCTTCATTGGCGCCAAGTCTGTGGTCGTTTCCTGCACATGATGCAGACATTCTCAGCAGTTCCGGATATGTATTGACCGCTTTGATGAATGCACAGATAAATACGAGGAAACGGACATTTTCCGAAGGCTTTTCACCCGGAGAGAACAGATTCTGTCCGTTGTCCGTGATGATCGAATAGTTATTGTGTTTTCCTGAACCGTTGATCCCGTCAAACGGTTTCTCATACAGCAGACATGCAAGACCATGCTTTTCTGCTGTTTTCCTCAGCACGTCCATCATCAGCTGATTCTGGTCGACTGCGAT
>DMBB01000242.1:9068-10416 GCA_003446295.1 Erysipelotrichaceae bacterium | reverse complement strand
TTTCCTCATTGCAAGCACTTTTTTTATTTTTTTCATACATTTTGTCACAGTGTCCCGAGCATAAAAAAATCTGCCCTTTTTCAGGACAGACTCTGTTCGGATTATGGATTATGCTTCAGCTTCCCATTCTTTGATCAGGCATTCACCGTTGGATTCACAGATCGCTTTGAATACGTCATAGGATTCCTTCTTGGATCTTTCCAGAGTTCCGCTGCCGTCATTCTGTCTGTCAACATACACGAAACCGTATCTCTTCTTCATTTCACCTGTTCCGGCAGAAACGACATCGATCGGACCCCAGTACAGATAACCCATAACATCGACGCCATCGAGAATTGCTTCATGGACGTTTCTCAGATGTTCTTTGATATACCTCTGGCGGAATTCATCATGGATCATTTCTCCTTCCGGGGCTTTTTCTTCGATCAGGCCGATACCGTTTTCAACTATGAACATCGGCAGATGATATCTGTCATACAGGAAGTTCAGAATATAGCGCAGTCCGACCGGATCGACGGGCCAGTTGTACGGTGCAGGCGAAGATTCCTTCAGATACGGGTTCTTTGCACCGGCAGCTCCGCCGGTATGCATCTTCATGACAACATCCTTATCATACACGGTTGACATGTAATAGCTGAAGGAATAGAAGGAGACTGGATACTTTCGGATCAGTTCGAGCTCATCTTCACGCATTTCCGGTGTTGCATCCTTTTCTCTCATGATGCGCTTTACATAACCCGGAATAATACCAAGGCAGAATGCGTCCGCGATGAACAGGGAAATGTTGCGGGCATTATTGTAGGCGCCGAGTACATTTTCGGGATCGCAGTTTGCCGGATAGCTGGCAACGGAAGACGACGAGATCATACAGCCGACTTTTGCGTCAGGATCGATCTCCTGACAGAGCTTCACTGTCCAGGCATTGGCTACGCAGATGTTGTAATAGGCAGCCCAGCGTTCTTTTTCCGTAATTTCAGCAGGTCTGTCTTTCAGTGCAGGATCTCTTGTCAGGATACCGTTCGGGAGAGGCATTCTGCAGATATTATTGACTTCATTGAATGTCAGCCAGTATCTTACTTTTCCCTTATAGCGGTTGAACAGTGTTGTAACATATCTCTTCCAGAATTCGATCAGTTCTCTGCTGCTCCATCCGCCGTATTCTGTCATAAGGAACAGAGGTGTTTCATAATGAGACAGTGTAATGACCGGTTCCATTCCAAGTCTGTTCATTTCATCAAACAGATCATCATAGAACCTGAGTCCTGCTTCATTGGGTTCTTCTTCATTTCCGTTGGGATAGATCCTGCCCCACGCAATTGATGTACGGAACGCATTGAAGCCCATGCCC
>DMBB01000242.1:441-8970 GCA_003446295.1 Erysipelotrichaceae bacterium | reverse complement strand
TGTTCGGGTCCAAAGCCATTTCCCATTTGCCTGTTTCATCATTCCATTTCAGACCCGGATCCTTCGATCCGATTCCGATCATAACGTCGGTGATGTTGGGTTTTTTGCCGTCTTCAAGCCATGCACCTTCAGCCTGATTTGCAGCGATCGCGCCGCCCCACATAAAATTCTTAGGAAAGCTCATATGATTAGTCCTCATCTTCATATATTTGTAATTTCATTTTACTATATAAAAAAGGTTTTATATGTGGCATTCTTTGATATTACGTATCAAGACGTCAAATTTCCATGTGCACGAAAAATGATTGATTCAATTTGTATTGTTTCCGTAAACGTTTCATTGAATTTGGCTGAAACGGAACTATAATTAGATTATCAAATGTTTCACATACAATAGGAGGAACTATGAAATTCAAAAAATCATTTGGTTTGGTCATGGCTTTTGCTATGAGCTTAAGTCTGACCGCATGCTCGGGCGGTTCATCTTCCAATGAACCCTCCAAGCCTGAACCGGCAGCTACAGAAAAAGCTGAAGAAACTGTCGATTACTCAGGCTATACGATTCGTATCTATTCCAATTCCAACTCAACAGAACGCACCACATGGCTGATCGATCAGGCCAAGAAAGCCGGCTTCACGATCAGCATTGACGACAACAGCGTCATTTCTGGTGATACAGCTGCAGTACAGGCTGCCAACGAGAATAAAGACGGCGACCTGATCTTCGGTCTGAATGAAACCCGCTGGGGTCAGATCGTTGACGGACAGTACGAAAACCTGAAGCTTGCTGACTGGACGCCTTCCTGGGCAGGCGATGTAGGAGAATACAAGTATGACGGAAAGGCTTACGGTATCGTTATCCAGAACGTCCTGATGCTCTACAGAAATGATGAACTCGGCACAAACGGTGAAGCACTTCATTTCCAGCACTGGGCTGATGTCATCAACAGCGGCTATAAATGGTATCGTCAGAATAAAGTCGGCGGAACGACCAACGCCAACATCAACTCCGCAATGCTGTACGCATTCACAGATCCTTCCAGCCCTGCAGGCGGAATCTCCGTTGACGGATGGAAAGCACTCTGGAAGTTCTGCGCTGATGGTGTATATTCTTCCGAAGATACATATAAATACGGATTCGATCCTCTGAACAAAGGTGATGTTGCTGTTACGGAATTCTACAGCTCTGCTCTGTACGGAAAGATCGACGCAGCTGCTGAAAGCTCCGATAAGCCGATCACAATGGACAACTGGGCTCTGGTAGACATCGATGACGGTACATATTACATTGCTGAATACCTCGGAATCCTTGATAAGGCTGGACGCACTGAAGAACAAACAGAAGCAGTCAAAGCATTCTGCGAATGGTTCGGCAGTGCCGAAACACAGGCTGATTGGGCTGAAATGTTCGACTCCTTCCCTTGCAACAAAAAAGCTGCTGCTCTTGTTTACGGAAGCGAGATCCCTGAGATCTACACGCTCGACAACTTCGCACTTTCCACAGTTCCGGGAACAGATATGACATATGCAGCATATGTTGCAGCTCATACTTCCGAATGGACAAATATTTTGACAAACCTTGGATTCTACTGGGCTGACGCAAAAGATGCACCGGCAGAACCTGACTGGGATAATCTTGACTGGGCTACATTGACACAGTCTAAATGATGATTCGTATCATTGTTGTTTTGTAAGCTTGCAGCGGGGTCTCCCGCTGCAAGTTTCACATTTAGAGAAGGGAAAAAGCATATGATTGATTTAAAAAATATAATCGTGAGGTTTGGGGACTTTGAAGCGCTTCACAATATCAATGTGAATGTAAACCAAGGCGAGT
Source organism: Erysipelotrichaceae bacterium (assembly GCA_003446295.1). The sequence continues at coordinate 7,136 of DMBB01000242.1, read as the reverse complement.
TCTTTACATTCCTGGGTCCGTCCGGATGCGGCAAAACAACAACATTAAGAACGATCACGGGCTTTATCCGCCCGGCCGAAGGAAAGGTATTTGTCAATGGCAAAGACATTACCAATGTTCCGATCGAAAAAAGAAATATCGGCATCGTTTTCCAGAGCTATGCTTTATTTCCTACCATGACGGTTTATGACAATATTGCATACGGACTGAAAATCAAAAAGATGAGAAAAGACGAGATCGACCAGAAAGTCAGAACGATTGCGAAAAAAGTCGACCTCTCGGATGATCAGCTTGCAAAAGCTGTTTCCCAGCTGTCAGGCGGTCAGCAGCAGCGTGTAGCCATCGCGCGTTCTCTTGTTACTGAGCCTGAGATCATCTGTCTGGATGAGCCGCTGTCAAATCTTGATGCGAAACTCCGTGTTCAGCTGAGGACTGAACTGAAGCATATGCAGAAGGAATTCGGGATCACCAGCATTTATGTCACGCACGATCAGGAAGAAGCACTGACGCTTTCCGACAGGATCGCTGTATTCAACAAAGGATACATTGAGCAGATCGGTACACCGAACGAAATATACAACCATTCCGCTACGGAATTTGTCTGCAACTTCATCGGAGATATCAACCGTCTCAATGACAATATTGTTGCCAGACTCAACGAGCATGGTGCTGAACTTGATCCGGCATGGCATCACTATATCCGTCTGGAACGCCTCCACGTAAACAGTGAACCGAAGAAGGATGATATTGTTCTCAAAGGAGTGGTCAAGAACAGGGAATACTACGGTCTGTACATTAAATACTATATTGACTGTGAAGGTCAGGAGCTCAAGATCATAGAAAAGAATGATGGCATCAATCTGTATGACACCGGTGATTATATCAATATCATCATGTCAGCCCGTGATCTGATGAGCTATCCGCCTAAGGAGGCCTAAGTATGACAGCTTCCAGATTGAAGCAGCCAAAACCATTTAATACCGAAAGGGCCTTCCAGCTGATCGGCTTCCTGTGCTTCGCATATCTGTTCTTCGGATTCATGCTGCTGCCGTGTCTGAATACACTCACTAGTATTTTCACGGTCAAGGATGCTGCGGGAAACATTGACCCGTTTGCGGTTATCAGATTCTTCCTCGCAGGCAATATGCCGAGGTTTGTATGGAATTCCCTGAGGCTGGCTGTTGTACTGACCATTACCGTCAATATTGTCGGTATATCGATCGTTCTTCTGACAGAATACTTTGATATCAAAGGTGCGAACATATTGCGTCTGGGATATATGACCACACTGATCTACAGCGGTGTTGCACTTGTCACCGGCTACATGTTCCTGTATTCAAGTGACGGCATCATGACGACAAAGCTTCTGGAGATGTTCCCGAATCTCAATCCGAAATGGTTCTCCGGATACAAGGCAGTACTGTTCACCATGACATTCGCATGTACCAGCAATCATGCCCTGTTCTTGAGAAACGCGATCCGCGGCATTGACTACAATACCGTGGAAGCCTCCAGAAATCTCGGCGCCAGTCCGTTTACAACACTGCTCAAAGTTGTATTTCCGACATTGATCCCGACATTGTTCTCACTTACGATCATGACATTCATCACAGGTCTGTGCGCGATGTCTGCTCCGACGCTCCTGGGATATGACTCGATCAACCCGGAGATCGTCAGACTGGCAGGAAGTTCCACAGCAGATGAATCATTCCCGCAGGCCAGAGCTGCCCTGCTTTCGATCATTCTGGCATGCTTTACGATCCTGCTTTTGACGATCCTGTCTTCTTATGAAAGAAAAGGACATTATCTGTCCGTATCCAAGACAAAGGCAAAACTGCAGAAGCAAAAGATCGACAACCCGGTGCTGAATGTACTGATGCATATCTATGCATACGTGCTCTTCATCATTTATATGACACCGGTCGTCATGATCGTTCTGTTCTCGTTCCAGACATATCAGGCGATCAAGGTGAAGCGCCTGGATCCGGCAAACTGGACATTCATCAATTATTACGGCACACAGGATTATCAGTATCTGACTTCACGCGGCAAGTACAAAACGATCGAAGGTTCGATCTCAGGTGTATTCTCTAATGAAGCAACGCTTGGCGGCATTCATACCAGCTTTGTGCTGTCTGTAATCGCTGCCGCACTTGCCTGTGTCATTGTCGTCATTGCCTGCAATTACATCTTCAAGCACAAAAAAACCGGCACAGTCCTGGAATATGCTCTGCTGTTCCCATGGCTGCTGCCGACGATCCTGATCTGCTACTCTTACCGTGTCTTCTTCAACAGCAGTGACATCTGGTATGTATTCGGAAAGAACCTGTATTATGGAGACCGTGTCAGAATCCTGATGGTTATCGCATACATGGTCGTCCGTCTGCCGTTCTCGCTGCGTATGATCAAAGCAGCGTTCTATCAGATCGATGAAGAACTGGAAGATGCCGCAAGGAATCTCGGCTCCTCACAGATCAGGACATTCCTGAAAGTCAAGCTGCCGATCATCATGCCGAGTGTTCTGGCTGTATTTGCACTGAACTTCAACACACTGTTTACGGAATATGACATGGGTGCTACATTTGCCAGCTCATACGGAACGACCTACGCAATGGTCATCCAGAGTATGTGCCGTGAAGAAGGTCTGTATGGATTCAATGTAAATGCATCCGGCAGACGCTGCGCATCGACCGTATTCATTATGATCGTATCCGGCATCATTCTGTATCTGGTATACGGTGTCGGCGGAAGAGATATCGGTGAACGCATCGCTGCCCGCGAACGCTTCAAAAAGCTGTTCAGCCGTTTCAAGAAGAAGGAAGCCTGACCATGATCAAAAACATATTGTTTGATATGGGCGGTGTTCTTGTCCGTTTCGATCCTGATTATTTTGTCAAACGGACAGGCATCACAGATGCGGATGACCGCCTTCAGTTAAGGCGGGAGATCTACGGCAGTACGGACTGGGTGGAACTGGACCGCGGCATCATCGATGATCCGCTCATGATCAAGCGTGCTGAAAAACGGCTGGATACCCGGCTCCATCCATATATCCATGAACTTGTATCAGAATGGAGCAGCACACATGATGAGATCCCGGGAATGTATGAACTGGTCGAGCAACTCAGCAGGAACTATGATCTGTATCTGCTGACGAACGCAAGTCTGCGTCATCATACATACTGGCCGGAATACAGAGTATCCTCATTCTTCAAAGAAAACGTATTTCTCTCAGCAGATCATCAGCTGCTGAAGCCGGATCAGGAATACTTCAGAAAAGCACTTCGTACATTCGGACTGAATGCTGAAGAATGCCTGTTCATTGATGATTCTCCTGCGAATGCAGAAAGCGCATTGCGTACAGGCATCAATGCGGTCGTATTCTACGGGGATGCGGAAAAACTCAGAAACGATCTTCGGAAACATCAGATCAGCATATAACAAACTGAGCAGGTCGCATGACCTGCTTTTCTTATCCTGCAATGAGTCCGATCACAGCTGATATAACGATCAGAAGGATCGGCGAGATATTTTTCTTCAGTACTTTCCTGCCGCCGAAATACATCAGACAGAGCATAACAGTCATCAAGGTATTTCTGGTGTTAAGTACGGATCCGGGCATGCAATTCCTGATGACCATGCACAGACCTGTCGCGAGAATGATCCCGATCACGCACGGTTTGAGACCGCTCAGTGCTGCCTGAACATATTTGTTTCCCATAAAGTTCTTCATGGCAGCCGTGATCAGCAGAATGATGATAAATGACGGCAGTACGACAGCAGCTGTTGCGATCAATGATCCGACCAGTCCAGCCTGACTGCTGCCGACATACGTTGCAAGATTGACCATGATCGGTCCAGGCGTACTTTCACTGACTGCGATCATATATGCCAGAGCATCCTCGCTGAGCCAGCCATAAGAAAGAACGATGTCACGAATCAGAGGTATTGCCGCATATGCTCCACCGAATGCAAATGCACCGACCTTCAGGAATCCCCAGAATAATTCAAGCAGGATCATTTCATCACCCCTCCTGCCGTCTTGTGCAGGATCCCGATCAGTGCTGCAGCCACAAGCATGACGATCACGGAAACATGAAAACTGAATATATCGGCAGCGAGTACTGCGATAAATGCACATCCGGCAACGATCTCAGGAAATGCTTTCTTCTTCATTTTCTTCAGCATTTTGAGACCTGCATCAACGATCAGTATGCCGACAGCGATCTTAATGCCTTGAAACGCCTTTGCGATCCATGTAATCTCCAGAAAGTGATCAAGAAAACGTGAAATACCGAAAATGATCAGGAATGACGGAAGCACGATGCCCAGTGTCGCTACAAGCGCTCCGGCAAAACCTGCCTGCTTGTAGCCGACAAATGTTGCACAGTTGATGGCAATCGGACCCGGCGTGGATTCCGCAATGACCGTGATATTCATCATGTCATCATGCGTGATCCATTTTTTCTCCTCGGCACATGCATGTTCAATGAGTGCGATCATTGCATAACCGCCCCCGAAGGTAAAACAGCCGATCTTAGCAAAGGTCAGGAACAGATCAGCAAGTATGTTCATGTTCTTTCCTCCTGAATTCACAATTGCAGACATTGGGATCTCGATCCAGGATCAATGACTGTTCTCTCATGGCGGAAAACATTTCCGCAAGACTGTCAACTGCCGTCTGAACAGGGAAATAGTGTATATGATATCCGCAGCGTTCCCCATAGACAAGGCCTGCTTCCTTCAGTACTTTCATGTGCTGCGAAACAGCCGGTTCACTGATGCCCAGCTTCTTTGAAAGTGACCTGACACAGTGCTTCCGTTCCAGCAGCATCCTGAATATTCTGAACCGCATCGGTTCCCCTAATGCTTTCAGCATCTTTTCCTTTCCCATCAGATACCTCCGTCATCAATTGATCATGTATATTCAGCATTATAATTCCGCATTTCAATTAAGTATATACTTAATTGAAAAGAAGGCGTTTGAAAGGGGAGAATCGATCTCCCCTGTCGTCTTTCGCTGATGATCTGAAATTATCTGTTATCAAGCACAGATATCGTATTTATCAAGTTCTGTCAGTACGGCCGTTCCGTTTTCCGCAAAGAATCTGACTTCTGTATCCGTATCGATATCCGGATAGACATTGCCGGTCATGACATGCTTTCCGCCGTCCACAAACACTTCAAGAGAACATACATCCAGGAACATGTCCAGTGTGATCTTTTCCGGCTCCCCGATATCCAGATATCTCTTCTGGGTAACCGTGTCCTTGCCTTCGATCGTGATCCCGGATCTGCTTCTGTCAAAGATGAGTGCTTTTTCTTTTCTGTCGTAATAGATGACAGTTTCATGCTTATCAGAACTGAAGACCTTCAGTCCGCACTTTTCTGCACTGCCTGTATCGATCACGGCTTTGATCTCGATCACATTGCCCGAGACGCCTTCAACATTGATACAGTCATTCGTGCACGAAACATTCCTGACCGACACATGGTTTTTCCTGAACTGTTCGATCTCTCTGACAGGTCTCTGGATCAGCCTTCCGTTTTCCACATTCAGCTCACGCGGCAGCGTATATGTTCCTGCCCATCCTTCTTCACGTGTCGGGAATGAGCGGTCCCACATTTCCTTCCATGCAATCATGATGACTCTGCCGTCCGGCATTCTGAGTGACTGTGCAGCATAGAAGTCAAAACCGCTGTCTACCTCTCCGATATAGTCGACCTGGAAGCGGCCTGTTTCAAAGTTCAGCTTGCCCAGCATGTACAGACCTGAATGCAGATTCTGATAAAGATTGCCCATCTGCGGCAGATTCTGCGGGCTTGAGAGAATGACTTCCGTTCCATTGAGCACGAAATAATCCGGACATTCATAAACACCGTTCAGATGGTAGAACTCTTCACTGAATTCTTCCTGGTTATAAAGAAGTTTTCCTACGTAACTCCAATGATACAAATCATTTGATTTCAGCAGGACAAGATTTCCATACCCGTATATGTTCGGATCGATATTTGTCACATCCCCGAGAGACGGTGATGAAACCGGTCCGGCGCTTTTTACCGGAGGCTCAGGAACTGTTTTTCCGTCCTTGATATCCTTAACTCTTGCACCGGCAAGCATATAATAAACGCCGTCTTTCAGGAACAGCCTCGGATCGCGGAAATCACGCATAGCGATCTCAGGACTGATCTGATCTGCTGTGACGATCGGGTTGCCGGGATCTTTTTCAAAATGGACTCCTCCGTCTGTTGAAACTGCAATGCACTGTCTCTGAAGCTCAGGCTGTGCTGCTGTATACATCAGGAAGAGTTTTCCGTCCTTCTCGATTGCAGACCCTGAACAGCATCCGCAGATCTCTTCATAGTCTTCCAGCGGTTCCAATGCAAGCGGCAGACTTTCCCAATGGATAAAGTCTTCCGTCACAAAGTGACCCCAATGCATGATCCCCCATTCTGATTTATATGGATAGTGCTGAAAAAAGAGATGCGCCTTTCCGTTGTAGAAAATCGTACCGTTCGGGTCGTTTGCCCAGCCTGACAGTACGTTTGCATGGTAAAACTGCCTGTAACTCTTCTTCATATGATATTCCCCTCTCCTGAATCCCAATGATTTCCGATTCAGAAATATTCCTCATTACAAATCATATCAAACCGGCTTTTTACATACAATATCGGCAATACAAATACCGGCATTG
>DMBB01000242.1:0-372 GCA_003446295.1 Erysipelotrichaceae bacterium | reverse complement strand
CCGAAAAAGATGAAAGACGGTAACCGCTATGGATTCCCGCCTGCATGAATGATCGAGATCGTATGTGCGTATTCTTTTGCAGGCAGATGCCCTGCGAAAAGATACTTAAACCTATTAATAATTGGCTGCTTCAAGCAGTTTCTGGTCGATCCTCAGCATGACCTGCAGATAGTAGTTGTCCTGCTCAGGTGTCAGTTTGGACTCATCGATCGAATCCAGTGCTTCCATGGCTTTTGTATATTCATTCATCATGTTCAGATATTTTACCATAGCAGCTGTATCCGTTGAGTCATATGTCTTCATGAATTCAACGTAGGAATCAAAGAACTGTTCCAGGGCATCCATCTTCTGCTTGAACTCCTCAAAGCTCAT
>DMBB01000412.1 GCA_003446295.1 Erysipelotrichaceae bacterium | reverse complement strand
GACGGAGGAAGGCTTGCTGTAACGATCAGCGATGCTTCGGGAACAGAACCTGATCCTGAACCCGAACCTGATCCGGAACCGGAACCCGATCCCGACAGAACCAACAACACATCACTGGCTGGAAGCTTTGGAGAACAGGGAAATGACGGCTGGAACTATGGTATGTGTGAATGGGACGGAGCCGGTTTCGAAACACTGACTTATGACGCAGACAACAACAGATATTACAACAGCGGCAAACCGGAACTGAAGGCAGACTTTGTTGAACCCGGAAACGGAAAGAACGCTGCATATCAGTGGACTGTCGCACAGGATGGAACGATCAACGTGAAGGGTGAATACACCAAGTTCGCCAACAGCGAAGACGGGAATGCTGACGGTACATGCGTCAGGATCTTCGTGAACGGTGCAGAAAAGAAGTGGCTCGGTACGATCGGCAACTTCGCTGATGAACAGACTGTTACATTCGATGAAACATATGAAGTCAGCAAAGGAGACGTCATCTTATTCGCAGTCAACCCTGAAAGCAATGACTCCTATGACGGAGGAAGGCTCTCTGTAACGATCAGTGAGTCAGACTCAAAAGCAGGTTCAGACACTGCTTCAAACAGTAAAGCAAAGACTGCGAAAAAGAAGAAAAAAGAAGAACCTGCTGAAGAAGATGTGATCACGGAAGAAACGTCTGAGGAAGAGAAAGATCCTGAGATCGAACCTGAAACCGAAGAAACAGCTGATGAAGAAGCAGAACCTGAAAAGGATGAAACACAGGAAGAACCTTCTGAAACAGTGATGCCGGAAACGACTGAACCGGAAAGCACTGAGATCGTTGAGACCGAACCGGAACCGGAAACTGAATTCGTACCGGAGGAAGCGGTCGTCGAAGAAGCACCTGCCGAAGAGCCCGTTCAGGAAAGCGGATCGGAAGAACCTGAGCAGTATCCCGAGGCAGAACCGGAAGAAAAGACTGAACAGGAAGGCTGAATCAGCCAAAGCACAGCTGACCTGATCAGTTAACGAAAAAGTCCCACGGAAACAGACAGTCACATGTCTGCGGAAGCGGGACTTTCTTTATACGTACTATGGTCAATGATTTGATTATTTCCGGCAATGCGTTATGATATTCGGGTTACAGGAGATGACTATGAAGAACTTTCTGAAAGATCTTGAATATAAAGCCGCAAGGTTCATGTACGGAAGATACGGAGCAGATGAATTATCACGTGCGTGTCTGATCACAGCCGGGATCCTGCTGATCGCATCATTATTGCTGAAAATGCCTTTGCTGAATGCCGTAGGTCTGATTCTGCTCATATGGACGGAGTTCAGGATGTACTCCAGAAATACTGCAAAGCGCAGGGCAGAACGGCAGGCATATCTGAACCTGAAATACCGCACGCAGCGTCCGTTCAGGGTCATGAAACTGAACCGTACGGAAAAGGAATATAAACATTTTGCCTGTCCGCAGTGCGGCAGGATCGTGCGTGTGCCAAGAGGACATGGCCGTATTACGGTGACCTGCAGACAGTGCGGGAAATCGTTTGAGGGCAGATCATGACCGGAAAACGCCATTCAAAAATGAAAGATTATCATGTAATATATATACGGGAAGAGAACATCTATTCAGGACGTGAGTTATTTTCATCATACTCCGTCCTTTTATGTTACGATTGGTTACCGTGATAGGGAATACTATGAAAGATATACAGAAGCAGTTATTTGAACTGCAGGACGTTCAATACAGGTCATTTATGGCTGAGCTGATACCGACTGTATCCGATGACAGATTCATCGGGATCAGGACTCCTGTTTTGAGGAGTCTGGCAAAAAAGCTGTCCGGTACAGAAGCGGGCATGCAGTTTCTGAATGAACTGCCGCATGAATATTTTGAAGAGAATCAGCTTCATGCGTTTATGATCTCTGCAATTAAGGATTACGATCAGGCTCTGCAGTATGTCGAAGCATTTCTGCCGCATATTGATAACTGGGCGACATGCGATCAGCTGATCGTAAAGGCCTTCCGGAAAGATCCGGAACGGCTGCTGCCGAATATTGAATCATGGCTTTGTTCTGACCATCCGTATACAGTACGTTACGGGATCGAATGCCTGATGAAGCTGTTTCTGGATGAACATTTCAAAGAGACTTATCTGCAGCGTGTTTCCCGTGTAAGAAGCGATGACTACTACGTGAATATGATGATCGCATGGTATTTTGCCGAGGCATTGGCAAAGCAGTATGATACAGCCGTCTGTTATATCAGACAGTATCAGCTCTCGGAATGGGTGCATAACAAGGCGATACAGAAGGCTGTTGAAAGCTTCCGGATCAGTGATGAACAAAAGCAGGAACTGAAACAGTACCGGATCAGACATGCCGGTAAAAAAAGATGAAGCTGAAGGAGGGCTGCATATGACGGAAAAATATGTGCGCAGCTGTACAGACTGCGAAAATGAATCGTGCATGAATATACTCCCGGTACTGAAAGACCTTCCGGAAGATCTTCGTCAGAATATGCAGCAGTACATGAAAACAGCGCATTTCGCAAAAGGAGATTACCTGTTCTACGAAAATGATCCTGCTGACAGGATCCTGATCATCCGTGAGGGCAGGATCAAGATCGGAAGACTGGACAGCGATGGCAATGAACGGATACTTGATATTCTGCACAACGGTGAAGTCATCTGGGATTCACTGACGGAACGGCAGAATGTATTTCCGTACAGTGCTGCAGCACTGACAGAGGTAGATCTGTGCATGATCGACCGTGAGACATTTATGAAAACGATGTCGGATCATCCTTCCGCGGCGGTGGATCTGATCACTGCCCTTGGCAGGAGACTGCGCGAAGCAAATGAAAAAGCATTGCTGCTGAGCATACAGAACCCGATGAAACGTCTGGCAGGATTTCTTCTGGACAGGGATATCCGCTGCATGGGACCTGAGATCAATCTGAAGCTGGAAGATATCGCTTCTTCGATCGGCATGCGTCCTGAAACTGTCAGCCGGAATCTTTCCAAGCTTGAAAAGCAGGGGATGATCAGACGGATCGGCAAAGGCAGGATCCTGGTAACGGACAGAAATGCGCTGGAAAAACTATATGAGGAGCTGTGATGAATACGATCAAGGGAAATATCCATTCAATTGAATCATTCGGATCTGTAGATGGTCCGGGCGTACGTTTTCTGATCTTCCTGAAAGGCTGTCATCTGAGATGCAGATACTGCCATAACGCAGATACATGGGAAGAAGGCAGTACGGATCAGAGAACTGCGGATGAACTGCTGGAACAGGCAGAAAGGTACAGATCATATTGGGGCAGTGAAGGAGGGATCACGGTCAGCGGAGGAGAACCTCTGCTTCAGCTTGACTTCCTGATCGACCTGTTTACAAAAGCAAAGGAAAGAGGGATCCATACATGCATCGATACTGCCGGAGAACCGTTCAGCAGGGATCCTGATTGGTTCGGCAGGTTTCAGAAGCTGATGCAGGTCACGGACATCCTGCTGATGGACATCAAGCATATCGACCGCAAAAAGCATATCGGTCTCACCGGCAAACCGAATGACAATATTCTTGATATGTTCCGTTATCTGTCAGATATCGGCAAGCCGATCTGGATCAGATATGTGCTTGTGCCGGGACTGACCGATGATGAAGATGACCTCAGACGGACCGGGGCGTTCATATCCGGGCTGAGCAATGTCCGGAAGATCGATGTTCTGCCGTATCACGCAATGGGCGCATACAAGTGGGAAAAACTGGGATATCGATACACACTTACTGATACCAGATCACCTTCAGCGGAGGAAGCAGACAGTGCACTGCAGCTGCTTTCCGGAAAATCATTGTAATTTATTCGGCAAACTTGATTGTAATCAAGGAACATGTTATATATTTACAATATTCTTATGGCGGTTAAAGGAGAGAGGTAAAAATGAGACAAGAATGGAGAGGCTTCAGCGGCACACGCTGGACAGAAGAGATCGATGTCCGTGAATTTATTCAGAAAAATTATACGGAATATCTCGGCGATGAATCATTCCTTGAAGGTCCGACAGAAGCAACTGATCGGCTGTGGGGAAAAGTACAGGAACTCCAGAAGGAAGAACGTGCAAAAGGCGGCGTTCTGGATATGGAGACCGATATTGTTTCAGATGTTGACGCATACGGCGCAGGCTATATCAGTGAAGAACTGAAGGATCTGGAAAAGATCGTCGGTCTTCAGACAGATAAGCCCCTGAAGCGTGCATTTATGCCTTATGGCGGCATCAACATGGCTGAACAGGCATGCAAAGCATACGGCTATACACCGAATGCTGATCTGCATCATATCTTCAATACTTATCATAAGACACATAACCAGGGTGTTTTCGATGCCTACACATCTGAAATGCTCAAAGCACGTCACAACAAGATCATCACAGGTCTGCCTGACACATACGGCAGAGGACGTATCGTCGGTGACTACAGACGTGTTGCACTTTACGGCATTGATCACCTGATCGACAGCAAGATCAAAGACCTGAAGTATCTTGGCGGCGGCGACCTGAGAGAAGAAGACATCCGTCTGAGAGAAGAAGTAGCTGACCAGATCAAAGCGCTCAAGAAGATGAAGACCATGGCTGCAGCATACGGCTATGATATTTCCACTCCTGCAAAGAACGCTAGAGAAGCTGTCCAGTGGCTGTATTTCGGATACCTGGCTGCCATCAAATCACAGAACGGCGCTGCTATGTCAGTCGGACGTGTTTCTACATTTCTCGATATCTATATCCAGAGAGACCTTGAAGAAGGCACACTGACAGAAAAAGAAGCACAGGAACTGATCGACCATTTCGTTCTCAAACTGAGAATGGTCAAGTTCGCACGTATCGCTTCCTATAACGAGCTGTTCTCCGGTGACCCTGTATGGGCAACTCTGGAAGTAGGCGGCATGGGCGGCGACGGCCGTGCACTCGTTACAAAGAACGACTTCCGCTTCCTGCACACCCTGGAAAACATGGGACCGGCACCGGAACCGAACCTCACAGTTCTGTATTCCCCGCGTCTGCCGCTCAATTTCCGCAGATACGCATCCAAGATCTCCATTAAGACAAGCTCGATCCAGTATGAAAATGACTGTGTCATGAGACCTGTATGGGGCGATGACTACAGCATCTGCTGCTGTGTATCCGCAACTGAAACAGGCAAGGAAATGCAGTTCTTCGGCGCACGTGCAAACCTTGCAAAGTGCC